>CAIUHY010000125.1 GCA_903899145.1 uncultured Actinomycetes bacterium | reverse complement strand
TGCATGTGCGCTGATTGCAATCTCAACAACTAAAGCAACTGCCCATGCGCATGTTCCTAGGATCACTACAGGTAGTGCTTGCTTCATATCCATATTCTAATGCTTAGTAGTGGTTAGTTGCGTAGTATCAGGTTGTGAGTGGAAAAGTGAATCACAAGCCCCAGAAGCTCTCCACTCTGAGATCATTTAAATACCCAAATTTCACTCTTCTTTTTACAGCAAATCTCATTTCTAATTCTGGTACATGGGCCCAGCGTGTTGCCCAAGATTGGCTTGTTGTCACCGATCTTCATAAAGGTGGATCTGAACTTGGAATTGTCACTGGGCTTCAGTTCTTGCCCATGTTGCTCTTTAGTTTATATGCTGGTTCTCTTGCTGACCGCTTTGATAAACGTAAATTATTAATTGTTACAAATGCAGGCGGAGGAATTACCGCTGCAGTACTTGGATGGCTAACAATAAGTCACCGGGTGAATTTAACTGAAGTATTTATTCTCGCATTTATGCTGGGAATGTTTGGCGCACTTGATACTCCTGTTAGGCAGGCCTTCACATCTGAACTCGTTGGCAAGAGTGATATCGCAAATGCTGTGAGTTTAAATTCTGCAAATTTTAATATTGGCAGACTTATTGGCCCTGCTATCTCAGGGTTACTTATCTCTGCTTTTAATACAGGCCCTTCATTTCTATTTAATGCCGGCTCATTTCTCTTCGTCATTGTGGCGCTTTTTCTCATGAACCCGACAAAATTAAACAGAAATGCCGCTGAAAATAAACCTCGAAAAGTTGCCGAAGGTTTGCGCTATATCAAAGGCAGACCAGATCTGATTGCCGTCATTACAACTGTTTTCTTTGCTTCTACCTTTGGACTTAACTTCCAAATATTTAATGCACTTGTCTCCACCAAGGTCTTTCATAAGAGCGCTGGCGCATTTGGTGCTCTAGGAAGTTTCCTAGCGATTGGGTCACTTCTAGCTGCTGTCATTGCAACAAAGTTGGACCAAAAACGTAAACCACTATTTGTTATGTACTGTGCTGGGATTTTTGGAATATCACTTGTCATTCAAGCTTCTATGCCTACCTACTTCTCATTTGCACTCTTTCTTCCTGTCTCAGGCTTTATTGCGCTCACTACAATGATTGCTGCAAATACATATACCCAGACAACAACGCCACCAGAACTACGAGGCCGCGTTATGGGCTTTTATGTTTTGGTATTTCTAGGCGCAACACCTGTGGGTTCACCATTTATTGGCTGGCTCTCTGACACGCTAGGAATACGTCAGACCGTTGCAATTTGTGGTCTTATTACAACTTTTGGAGCGCTGGCTGTTTACTTTATTATGCGCAAGAAGTTATTTAATACTTCCAATAACGATGAGCGCAAAAACTCCCACTAAAACAGCAATAGTTACGAGCCTTCTTACTTTATAACTCATCTCTTTGAGGTTACTTAGCTAATTGCTCAACTACGTAGTCAATAGAAGCGGTAAGCGCTTGCACATCTGATGGATCAACTGCTGGGAACATTCCAATACGAAGCTGATTCTTGCCAAGCTTGCGATAAGGATCGGTGTCCACGATGCCATTGGCGCGCAGGATCTTTGCAACATTGAGTGCATCAATAGAGTCATCAAAGTTAATTGTTCCAACTACTTTAGAGCGCATTGCTGGGTCAGTGACGAATGGAGTTGTGTAGCTTGTTTTTTCTGCCCAAGAATAAAGATGTGAAGAAGATTGCGCTGAGCGTCCTGTAGAGAACTTCAAACCACCATTGCTATTCATCCATTTGATTTGTTCATTGAGCAAGACAAGTGTGCTCAGGGCTGGAGTGTTATATGTCTGCTCAAGCCTGGAGTTTTCAATGGCAATACCAAGATCAAAGAATGCTGGGACAAATCTGCCACTTGCCTTGATCTTTTCAGCCCGAGCAATTGCTGCGGGGCTAAAGATCGCGATCCATAGGCCGCCATCTGAAGCAAAGGACTTTTGTGGGGCAAAGTAATAGACATCTGATTGCTTGATATCAACATCTAATCCACCAGCCGCGCTTGTTGCATCTACGAGTACGAGCGCGCCATCAGTTCCAGCAGGGCGAATAACGGGAGCTGATACACCTGTGCTTGTTTCATTATGTGTCAGGGCATATGCATCTACGCCTGCTTCTACTTTCGAAGTTGGGTGAGTACCAGGTTCAGATTTAATGACTGTTGGCTCATCTAAAAACGGTGCATCGCTAGATGCTGCAGCAAATTTAGATGAGAACTCACCAAAGACAAGGTGCTGCGATTTCGTTTCAATTAAACCAAAGGTTGCAATATCCCAAAATGCAGTTGATCCGCCGTTACCAATAATTACTTCATAACCATCTGGTAGTGAGAATAAAGATGCAAGACCAGCTCGAACTTCTTTGACAACATTCTTTACCGGAGCTTGGCGGTGAGAAGTTCCAAGAACAAAAGGACTACTTGCAAGAAGTGCCTGCAGTGCTTCTGGTCGGATCTTTGAAGGACCACATCCAAAACGTCCGTCTTTAGGCTTGAGGTTTGCTGGAATTTGAATATCGCTCATGGATGAAGATTAAGGGTTCAGGCGCCTTAATGACCAACCATTATTGCTGTGGGTAAAGATGATTCGATCATGCAGGCGTGAGTAGCGACCTTGCCAGAATTCAATTGTTACCGGCGCCACAATAAAGCCGCCCCAATGAGGAGGTATGGGGACTTGCGAGCCTTCTGGATACTTCAATGCGAGCTGGGCGTAGCGCTCTTCTAATACTTCGCGTGATTGGAGATCTGAAGATTGCTCACTTGCCCATGCACCAATTTGGCTGCCCCATGGACGTGTTACAAAATATTCATCGCTTTCTTGCCTGGTAACTTTAGTTGCGATTCCCTTAACGATTACTTGTCGCTCTAATGGATACCAAGGAAAGAGAAGGCTTACATGGGGATTGGAACTTAATTCATATCCTTTATGTGAGTTATAATTAGTAAAGAAAGAGAACCCTTCTTCGCTTACATCTTTAAGGAGAACTGTGCGAGATGAAGGTTGATCTCCATTGACCGTTGATAAGACCATCGCATTTGCTTCAACGACGACTGGGTTAGCTGCAGCATCTGCTAGCCATTTTTTAAACCCCGCCATGGGATCACTACCGAACTCTGCTTCATGCAGACCAGCATCGCCATAGGAACGGCGCATAGCCTTGATTGCCTCAGGGGTTAGTTCTGCGCTCATAGGTGTATCTAACGTCACTTTCTTCTAAAGGGCTACCTGGAGGGAAGAGTTTGCTGGCAGAGCCCAGAGCGAGAGAGAATAAGAACATCAACTGATGGAGGATCTGCACGTGAGCGAAGATTTCAAGCCGGGCCTTGAGGGTGTTATTGCATTTGAATCAACAATTGCAGAGCCTGATAAAGAAGGTAGTGCTCTTCGGTACCGCGGTGTTGATATTGAAGACTTAGTTGGCCGAGTTACTTTCGGAAATGTATGGGGTCTACTCGTTGATGATGAATTTAATCCTGGCTTGCCACCGGCAGAACCATTCCCGCTTCCTGTTCACTCAGGAGATGTGCGCGTAGATGTGCAATCAGCAATAGCAATGCTCGCTCCTGCGTGGGGCTTTAAACCATTATTAGATATTTCAGATGATGAAGCACGTAGCAACCTTGCTCGCGCATCTGTCATGGTGCTTTCCTACGTTGCTCAATCAGCTCGCGGCACATGGCAGCCCATGGTTCCTCAATCTGAAGTTGATAAGGCGCATACCGTTGTTGAGCGGATGATGATTCGCTGGCGCGGAGAGCCTGATCCCAAGCATGTGCGCGCAATTGATGCTTACTTTGTATCTGCTGCAGAACATGGAATGAACGCGTCAACATTTACTGCTCGCGTTATTGCATCGACCGGAGCAGATGTTGCTGCTTCCATGTCAGGTGCAATCGGCGCAATGTCAGGTCCGCTTCATGGCGGGGCACCCGCGCGAGTACTGAGCATGATTGAAGGCGTTGAGAAGTCAGGTGATGCAAGGGCATATGTCAAAGGAATTCTAGATCGCGGTGAGCGTCTTATGGGATTTGGTCACCGTGTATACCGAGCAGAAGACCCACGCGCTCGAACACTTCGCCGTACTGCAAAAGAACTTGGTGCCCCTCGTTATGACGTTGCGCTCGCGCTGGAGCAAGCTGCGCTCGCTGAATTACACGAACGCCACCCAGAGCGTGTACTTGAAACAAACGTTGAATTTTGGGCAGCAATTGTTCTTGATTTTGCGCAAATTCCAGCACCGCTCTTTACTTCAATGTTTACAGCAGCGCGTACTGCAGGGTGGTCAGCACATATTCTCGAGCAAAAGCGCACGGGCCGTTTGATTCGTCCATCTGCTCGTTACATTGGACCTGGCCCTCGCAAGCCAAATGAAGTTAAAGGCTGGGATGAATCAGTCCATCAGTTACACAACTGATTAACTACTGATTAACTAGTGCCATGACAAGGCGCGCAATCTTCTGGTTTCGCCGCGATCTTCGCCTTGCTGATAATCCTGCCCTTCTTGCAGCAATTGAATCTAGCGATGAGATCGTTCCTATATTTATTTTAGATGAAAAACTCATCTCTCAGACGGGAACCAAAAGGCTCGCTTATCTAGCAGCATCACTACATAGCCTTGATGAATCCCTTGGAAATAAATTGCATGTATTGGTGGGTGATCAATTAGAAGTCCTCAATGAACTTAAAAAGCGTTACGGGGCAACGCAAGTACATATCTCTCAAGAATATGAATCATATGGTGTTGCTAGAGATACTCGCGTTGAAAAGAGCGGAATTGAATTAATACGAACGGGCAGTCCTTACGCTGTTGCGCCGGGCCGTGTGAGAAAGCCAGATGGAACCAACTACCGCGTATACACGCCTTTCTATAAAGGCTGGGTAATGCATGGTTGGCGCGTGCCAGCGCCAACACCTAAAAACATTACAGCCGTAGAACCAAAAACTAATGATCGCAATTTTCCTGATTGGAAATTACCAGAGGGCGCAATCATTACTCCTGCAGGTGAGAAGGCAGCCCTTGAGCGATGGAACTACTTTAAGAAAACAGCTCTAGATACTTATGATGTTGGAAGAAATCTTGCTGGTATTGATGGCACGAGCAAAATGAGTGCGCACTTAAAGTGGGGAGAAATTCATCCTCGCACACTTCTTGCAGAACTCAACGCTACTAATGCCCATGAATCATTTAGGCGCGAGATTGCATGGAGAGAGTTCTATGCAGATGTTCTTCATCATAATCCACATACAGAATCTGATTACTACACAGAACGTTTTGCCAGTATGCGCTATGACAAGCCTGGGGCAAAGCTTGAAGCGTGGAAAGAAGGTAAGACCGGCTATCCATTCGTTGATGCTGCGATGCGCCAACTCTTGCGTGAAGGATGGATGCACAATCGCACCCGTATGGTCGTTGCATCCTTCTTAGTAAAAGATCTTCATATTGAGTGGCAACACGGTGCCGACTTCTTTATGGAGCATTTAGTTGATTTTGATGTTGCATCTAACTCTCATGGGTGGCAGTGGACGGCTGGATCTGGAACAGATGCATCCCCTTATTACCGTGTATTTAATCCGATTGAACAAGGTAAACGTTTTGATGAAAACGGTGATTACATTCGTAAATATGTTCCAGAACTTGCGCATTTATCAGCACCAGATATCCATGAACCATGGAGCGTATTAGATGGCGATCTACATGATTATCCAGAACGAATTGTTGATCATGCACTTGAGCGCCTTGAGTCACTTGCCAGACTAGAAGAGATTAAGCCAAACTAAATAAGCGCCTGCCCTTGCCAGAGCACAATTCCTCCGCCTAAATTCTTTGCTTGATACATAGCAATATCTGCCCTGCGCATGAGATCTGATGCTCCATCATTAATTACTCGACCGATGCTCACATCGACGCTGATACTAGATGCGCCAATATTGAATGGATAACTCAGTGATGAACGTAAGGCAAGTGCTATATCTAAACCCACTTGAGCTTCGCCGTGAACAATCACGCCAAATTCATCACCACCAAGGCGAGCAAGTAAGGAATCTGCTGGGATGACGCGAGAAAATCTGACTGCAATTTGTTGAAGTAGTTCATCACCAACACCATGTCCGAGTGTGTCATTGACTGATTTGAAACCATCAAGATCCATAAGTAGCAGGGTTCCATCGTAGGGAGCAAGTGCATCAATCTCCACAAGGAAACGGCGCCTATTGGCAAGACCTGTAAGTTCATCGATCCGTGCTAACTCTCGATCTTGTGATGCACTGCGTGCTTCACGTAGCGCTATACCCATTCTGATGAATGCAAGTGCAATAGTGATGATCGCTGGAACAAGTGCAAATGCTGGGAAGTAACCACGTTTAACTGCAGCTGTAATAAGAATCGTTGAGCTAAAGATCAAAGCGATAGTTGCTGCAATCGAAGTAATTCGATCACTCATCGGCGCCTCACCACCCCTATGCCAGAGCGCTTCAGCCATAATGAGTAGTCCTAGTAGCCAGCCATCATCAACTAGTGAAGCAAAGGAATATCCCGTCGTTGCTGATTTCCATAAAAAGATGAGATCTGTTGCTGTAAAGATTGCTATTCCAAGAAGAAAGAGAAATGAACGAAATACTTTTACTTGCAGTACAACAATTACGAGTGCGATAGCTAGTAAAACAACATCTCCAACAGGATAGAGAATGGAGAGAAATACCGTTGCTTGGCTTCCAACAAAGTGCAGCATGGCAGTTTTAAGAAAGAATGAGGCGATTAGGCTCGACATACCAAAAGTGATAATGACGATATCAAGTAGTTCAAGCGCGCTTGGTTTATTACGGGATGTGAGTGCGCGAAGGAGGGCGAAGAGTACAAGTGGATAAAAAAGTGAATAAGTAATATCAGAAATACTGGGCCATATTTGAAATGTATAGAATGAATTCCAGGTTGAGATAGATGAACCAACGCCCCAAATAACAAAGGCCCACCCCAAGGCAAGCACTGCAAGCTGATCGTTAAATAAGGGGGCAGAGAATGCAACAGCTGCAGCTAAAAATGCCACCGTGTTAAAGAGGATTAAGTCTGCAAAAGGTGATGGGTTTTTAAATACTAGGCGAATTCCAAGGTGAAGAAGCAAGATCGAGATCGCGATTAGGCGCAGTTTTAGGTATCCTCGCTCTGTGCCTATGGCCATTACTTGAGGCTAACGGAAGGATTGATCTGTGAAAGACACAAATATTTCTCGCCGCAGCGTGATCTGTGGAGCGCTGGCGCTTTCATTAGGACTTGGTGCAGATTTCCTTCCAGAAGCAGCGCAAGCAGCTGCTGGTATCACGCAACTTAAAAATGGAAAGATACAAGTCACTCTTGCTGCAAATAAAGCGTTAGCAAAAGTCGGTGGAGCTGTGATTCTTAATCTCAATGATGGTTCACAACTTGCAATAGTGCGTAGCTCTGCTGCTATGAAAGGCTACTCTGCCCTAAGTCTGACGTGTCCTCATAACTTTGCAAC
>CAIUHY010000124.1 GCA_903899145.1 uncultured Actinomycetes bacterium | reverse complement strand
GGGTATGAAAAGTATTCGGCATATCAGGTGCTAACGATTGCATCTATGGTCCAAATTGAAGGTGATCCAACAAATTTTTCAAAAGTCGCTCGAGTAATTTATAACCGACTTAAGCTGGGGATGCCTTTACAGCTTAATTCCACGGTTCAATATGCAGCAAATTTACGAGGGCGTATTGGGCTCAGTAATAAAGCTACGCAGATCTCATCTCCATATAACACTTACATCCATACAGGTTTGCCTCCTACGCCTATTAGCAACCCCGGAGCAGATGCGATTGCGTCATCACTTAAACCTCTAGACGGGAACTGGCTCTATTTCATTACAGTTAAGCCCCATGACACCCGATTCACAAACGACTTTGCTCTCTTTCAAAGGTGGAACACCCTGTATAACAACAACCTTGCTTCGGGGGCATTTAAATGATTAAAGCTGCTGTTTTAGGTTCACCTATTTCTCATAGTCTCTCACCTCTTCTGCATATGGCTGCCTATAAAGAACTTGGCTTGCAAGCAGATTATCAAGGAATCGAGCTGACACTTGAAAATGCACCAACATTTTTTGAGCGTGCCAAAAATGAAGGGTGGACGGGGTTTTCTCTGACGATGCCCCTTAAGGAAAGTGTCTTTAATTCTGGTTTTGAAATTGAGCCCATTGCTTTGCAGATGCGCAGTGCAAACACATTACTTTTCAAAGATGGTAATTTTTCTGCTCTCTCCACAGATAGAACTGCGTTCATACGTCTTCTTGAAAATGTGAAGAAGGATCGCGTAGCAATTATCGGCGGCGGGGGAACGGCGAGAGCGGCGCTCGGAGCGCTTAATAGCTCAGCAGCGCAGATTGATTTCCTTCTTCGCTCTGCACAAAGGTCTCAAGCCCTCAAGGGTATTGCCACAAAATCTGAGGTTAATTTTTTTGATATGCAGCATCCTTTAGATGGATATGACTTAGTAATTTCAACCGTGCCGGCTAGTGCAAGTGAGATTGTTGCTGCAAAGAGCTGGAATAAAGAAGCAACATTCTTTGACGTTCTGTATAACCCATTTCCAACGCAAGGCCTTAAGCGAGCTCAAGAGATCGGCAGCCAAGTCATTGATGGCATGCAACTCTTGGTGGAACAGGCGCTAGATCAGATTCATTTATTTTCTGGCTTAGATTTTGATTTCGACCATATGCGGAGAAATTTACTTGGGGTTAGCCGCACCCAGCTTTGATTGTGGATAACTAAATACACATACCAAAGCTTTCTTCTAGTTTGAGAGCATGCTTACAAACTGCTTTGTGCTTATTATCCTCGGTGCGCCAATCGCTGCTCGAGATATAGCAGCTCACCGAATTCCTAATTTTCTAGTGGCCGTGATGCTTCTGAGTGGACTGCTTATGGACCTTCAGTATCCCTATGCGGCGATGTTCAGCAGAGTTCTTGCAGGTACTTTCTTATCTATGATTTCTTTGATTCTTCTATTGATATCAGTTGGGTCATTTGGCATGGGAGATGTGAAACTGATCATTGCGCTTGGTTTTTGTCTTGGAGATTTCCAGAAATCACTCTATGCGATCTTCATTGCCCTCCTCTTTGCACTGGTTTGGATGCTGGCATCTGGCAAAAAAATCATCCCTTTCGCTCCTGCATTGCTAGTGGGCTTTATTAGCAGCATCTTCTGGCTCTGATCTGACACAATAAGCACATGCTCAGATGGCTTACTGCTGGTGAATCTCATGGCCCGGCTCTGTCTGCAATTCTTGAAGGCCTTCCAGCCCATGTTGAAATTAGCACTGATGTAATCGATGCCGATTTACGTCGCCGCAGGTTAGGTGTTGGACGCGGCGCGAGACAAAATTTTGAAGCCGATGCCGTTTCAATAATAGGTGGAGTCAGACATGGCAAAACTCAAGGCGGTCCAATTTCGATTCAAGTCGCAAATTCGGAATGGCCAAAGTGGGAAAAAGTTATGTCGGCTAATCCAGTGCCTGAATCTGAGTTGGCAGAGTTAGCACGCAATGCGCCACTTACTAGACCAAGACCTGGACATGCTGATTTAGTTGGAATGCAAAAGTATAACTTTGATGATGCACGGCCAATTTTGGAGCGTGCAAGTGCCCGTGAAACTGCTGCGCGTGTTGCTCTAGGTTCAGTAGCTCGTGCGTTTTTAGAACAAGCGGTGGGCGTAAAGATTATGAGTCATGTGCTCTCAATTGGCGCCGCATTTGTTGAAGAAGGACATCCTTTGCCGACCTATGCAGACCGAGATAAAGTCGATGAAGATCCCGTGCGCACATTTAGCCACAAGGCCAGTGCTGCAATGGTTGCTGAGATTGAAGCAGCACATAAAGATGGCGACACACTTGGAGGAGTAGTAGAAGTTTTAGCTTTTGATTTACCACCAGGGCTTGGTTCTCATACACATTGGGACCGCAGGCTTGATGCACGACTAGCTGCAGCGGTGATGGGGATCCAAGCAATTAAGGGCGTTGAAATCGGAGATGGATTTACAACTGCCCGAAGAAGGGGCTCAGTTGCACATGATGAGATTGAACGAGATTCTTCAGGAAAGATCATCCGCAGAACAGATCGCGCCGGTGGCACTGAAGGCGGAATGTCTAATGGTGAAATTTTGCGAGTTCGCGCAGCAATGAAGCCGATCTCAACGGTGCCAAAAGCACTAGACACAATTGATGTGAAAACTGGAGAGGCTGCTAAAGCAATTAATCAGCGTTCTGATGTCTGCGCAGTTCCTGCATCTGGGGTTGTAGCTGAAGCAATGGTTGCACTGGTTCTTGCCGATGCTGTCTTGGAGAAGTTTGGGGGAGATTCAGTTGCTGAAACTCGCCGCAATTACCTCAGTTATTTAGCAGCCTTAGAAATCAAATAAATGGCGATCGCTGTATTGATCGGCCCACCAGGAAGTGGAAAGTCCTCGATTGGACGCGCTCTGGCAAAGCATCTTGAACAGGAATTTGTTGATACCGATGCACTTATCGAAAATCAAGAGGGTAGAAGTATCAGTGAAATTTTCAAGCAAAGTGGTGAGCAAAAATTTAGAGAGATCGAGAGCGCGATTGTCTCTCATCAGCTTTCTCACGCAGATGGAATCATCGCACTTGGCGGGGGAGCGATCTTGAACCCTCATACACAAAGCGCTCTAAAAAATTGTCAAGCAGAAGTTGTATTTCTCAATGTTTCAGCTAGCAATGCAGTCCCACGGATATCTGCAAACTCTTCTCGCCCTTTACTCAATGAAAATCCTGGTGAGCAGTGGTCGGCGCTCATGCAGGCACGCCTTCCTATCTATACAGAACTTGCAGATATCACGATCGCAACAGATAACAAGAAAGCCCAAGAAGTTGCACTTGAAATTGCTGCCCGGCTCAAGGAGCAGGCATGAGAAAGATCTCAGTCAGTGCCGAGCATATTTATGATGTAGAAATTGGGGCATCTTGGAAAGGTGCACTTGAAAGTATCACTTCCAAGCACTCACATGTATTTATTCTTATCCCTGTTGCGCTCGAGGAAAAACTAAATCTTAAAAAGCAGTATGCAGATAAATCCGGAGTAACTATTCGAGTTGTCCCAGACGGGGAAGAACAAAAAGACCACAAGGTTGTAACAACGCTCTGGGATGAAATTGCTAGCGCGCAAATTTCACGTACAGACGCAGTCGTAGGAATTGGCGGAGGAGCGACAACTGATCTTGCTGGTTTCATAGCCGCTACTTGGCTGCGTGGCGTGAATTGGTATGGGATACCAACAACTCTTGCCGGAATGGTCGATGCATCTGTGGGTGGCAAAACTGGAATCAATACCGGGGCAGGCAAAAACCTTGTTGGCGCATTTCACTCAC
Organism: uncultured Actinomycetes bacterium; assembly: GCA_903899145.1. GTDB lineage: Bacteria > Actinomycetota > Actinomycetes > Nanopelagicales > Nanopelagicaceae > PALSA-747. The sequence goes on along the minus strand of CAIUHY010000124.1, from coordinate 56 downwards.
CATCAGGTGTTTATATTGACATAGCATTTTTAGAAACCCTGTCGGATCGAGATTTT
>CAIUHY010000123.1 GCA_903899145.1 uncultured Actinomycetes bacterium | reverse complement strand
GCTCACAGCAGATGCAGCTCTTGATCTTCGCGCTATTGCCGATGATGCAGCTCGTGGTGTGGCTATTGAAGCAAATCTAGATAAGGGTCGTGGCCCAGTTGCCACTGTTCTTGTTCAACGCGGAACACTTAATGTTGGCGATGCAATTGTTGCTGGTGGTGCTTTTGGCCGTGTTCGCGCCATGCTTGATGAAAATGGAGATGCAGTTGAATCTGCTGGTCCATCTCGTCCTGTTCAAGTACTTGGCTTCACATCTGTCCCAGGCGCTGGTGACACATTTATGGTTGCAGAAGATGACCGTACTGCTCGCGAAATTGCAGAAAAGCGTCAGCTTGCAATGAGAAATGCAATGCTTGCTAAGGCTCGTAAGAAGGTTTCACTTGAAGACTTTATGGAGCAATCTAAGGTAAGCACGCTCAACCTTATTCTTAAGGGCGACGTATCAGGTTCTGTTGAAGCACTCGAAGATGCACTTCTCCAACTAGATGTTGGTAGTGAAGTAGACCTGCGTGTTATTCACCGCGGTGTGGGAGCAATTACTAAGAACGACGTCACACTCGCTTCCGCATCAACTGCGGTAATTATTGGCTTTAACGTGAAGCCAGAGCCACAAACTGCGATCTTTGCTGATCAAGAAGGCGTTGAAGTTCGCTTCTACACCGTTATCTATAATGCAATTGAAGATATCGAAAAATCTCTGAAGGGTCTGCTCAAGCCAGAATATGAAGAAGTTGTTCTTGGCAATGCTGAAGTCCGAGATATCTTCAAATCAAGTAAGTTTGGAAATATTGCTGGGTCAATCGTTCTTGATGGTCTTATTCGTCGTAATGCAAAGGCTCGCACTTTGCGTGCTGGCGTTGTTATTGGCGAAGGTCTCACTGTTGAATCACTTCGTAGATTCAAAGATGATGCAACTGAAGTTAAAGAAGGTTTTGAGTGCGGTATCGGCTTAGGTTCCTATAAGGAACTTGAAGTCGGAGATGTCATTCAGACTTATGAGATTCGTGAGAAGAAGCGCGCATAAATGCCTTCCAATCGCGCCCTGAAAGTTGCCGATCGCATTAAAGAAGTGATCGCAATAACGTTAGAGACCAAGGTAAAAGATCCACGCCTTGGTTTCATCACGATCACAGATGTTCGAGTAACTGGCGACCTACAACAAGCATCAGTTTTTTATACCGTGCTGGGCGATGGTGATGCTCAATCAGCAACAGCGGCAGCACTTTCATCTTCTCGGGGGTTAGTTCGCCGAGAAGTTGGCAATGCCCTTGGTCTGCGTATTACGCCAACTATTGAGTTTTTTGCAGATGGTTTACAGGAATCAGCAACAGCGATGAATGACCTTATGTCATCTGTACGAGCTGCTGATGCCGAACTTGCGAAGCTTCGTGCACAAGCAAAGCCCATTGGTGAATCTGACCCATATAAGAGTCACGAATAGGCTATCGATGACTAACGGATTCTTGCTCGTTAATAAAACGGGAGGAATGACCAGCCATGATGTTGTGGCAAAGGTTCGCAAGCGCTTTGGAACAAAAAAAGTAGGCCATGCTGGGACGCTAGATCCAATGGCAACCGGAGTACTTGTCCTTGGGATTGGTAATGCGACCAGGCTTCTGCAATATGTCACTGATGGCAGAAAAGGCTATCAAGCCGTTATCTCCCTGGGTAAATCTACCGTCACAGATGATGTTGAAGGTGAAGTTATATTTAAAGCTGATCCTCTTAAGCTTTCAGTAATTAGTGATGAACAAATTAAGAAAATATTAGAGGCGATGGTAGGAGAGATCTCTCAGCGTCCAAGCTCTGTTTCTGCAATTAAAATCGATGGGAAAACTGCTCACCAACGTGTGCGTGAAGGTGAGAGCGTGCAATTGCCACCCCGTGATGTCATTATTTATGAAATAAGAGTTACATTAATTGAAAGAAGCACAGACTCCATTGAAATTCACCTTGGCGTTGAATGCTCTGCAGGAACATATATTCGTGCTATTGCTAGGGATTTAGGAGAATCACTAGGTGTTGGTGGGCATCTGACCAAGCTTCGCAGATATCTGGTATCACCTTTCAGGATTGAAGAAAGTGCTGAGTGGGAGAGTGCAGAAATGATGAGCACTGCTGCAGGCATCGGAAAAATCCTTCCTAGTCGCACACTTGATATGACGGAGATTTCAGAAATTTCATTTGGAAGGACCATCACTTTAAATAGCCACGATGGCGTTGTCGCCGCGCTAACGCCCGATGGTGAATTTGCAGGTTTGCTTCGTAATGAGAATTCTGGAGGATGCCTTGTGGCAACTCCGATTATGGTTTCCGTGAAAGAATAATGCGATGACATCTGTTGCAATCGGAATATTTGATGGGGTCCACAAAGGCCATCAGAAGATCCTTGCTGCTGCCGCCAAGCATGGTCCTGTCACTGTTCTTACTTTCGATCCACACCCAACTTCAATTTTTGCTCCCGAGCGCACGCCATCTGCGATTCTGAGAATTGCTGACCGTATTGCTTTACTAAAAGAGCACGGTGCATCCGAGGTTGTTGTTCTCCCATTCACAAAAGAGTTTGCTTCCAAAAGCCCTGAGGAATTTATCTCTGAAGTACTTGAGAAACAGTTAAAAGCTACACATGTTACGGTCGGGGAGAACTTTACGTTCGGGCATAAAGCTGCAGGAAATGTTGAGTACCTAAAGAAACATGTAGGTGCCTTTGGTGTGACAGGCGTGAATCTGGAAGAAGATAGAGGAAGTGCTATCTCATCTTCTCGTATCCGTGCACTTGTGATCGACGGAGACATTGAGAGAGCAAATGAATTACTTACTCGGAATTATTACCTTAAAGGTCCAGTCGTCCATGGTGAAAAAAGGGGCCGTGAGATTGGTTATCCAACAGCAAATATTGGACTAGCTGATAATGTAACTGTCCCAGCAGATGGTGTTTATGCAGGCTGGCTCAGCGTTGGTGGCATTAGATGGAAAGCTGCAATATCCATTGGCACAAATCCAACTTTTCCTGGTGTAAGAGGTCGCCAAGTTGAGGCATATGCAATTGATCAAATAGGTTTAGATTTATATGATCAAGAAGCTAAATTAGAATTTGGATTTAGACTCCGTGATACTTTGAAGTTTGATGGCTTGGACCCACTACTTGAGCAAATGAAGCGTGACTGCGAGCAAGCAAAAGTCCTCACTTCCTAGGCGTGAAATCCTCACGATTTCTCACCTCTGTGCCTCGGCTGGTAAGTTATGTACACAAAGCGAGAACTTGAGCCTTCGTGAATCACACCGAGGCCCTCGTGACAGTAGAAGGAGTGCCACATGGCCTTACAGCCAGCAGAGAAAAAAGAGATCATTGCAAAGTACGGCGCTTCCGCCACTGACACAGGAAGTCCCGAAGCACAGATTGCTTTGCTTTCTCGCCGTATCGAAGAAATTACCGAACACCTCAAGACTAATAAGAACGATCACCACAACCGTCGTGGACTCTTGTTGTTGGTTGGTAAGCGTCGCCGTATTTTGCAATACCTTGCAAAGACAGATGTAACTCGTTACAGAGCGATTATCGAAAAGCTCGGTATTCGCCGCTAATTTAAGTAACGGTTC
>CAIUHY010000122.1 GCA_903899145.1 uncultured Actinomycetes bacterium | reverse complement strand
CATATCTATAAAACGCCTATATGAATCCCAGGCAAAGCGCTCATTTCCGCTCTGGGTCGCTAGCGATTTCGCTACTTCAGGGGTAATACCAACGTTTAATACGGTTTCCATCATGCCTGGCATTGAGAACTTTGCGCCTGAGCGTACTGATACTAATAATGGATTTTCAGGATCCCCGAACTTTTTTCCGAGTTCTTTCTCTAGATTTCCAAGTGCGCTTTGTATTTCCGCATCGAGTGAATCTGGGATTGTTCCATTCTTTAAAAATTGGCGACAGGCATTTGTGGTAATCGTAAATCCAGGAGGGACCGGTAAGCCCATCCGTGTCATCTCAGATAAATTTGCGCCTTTACCGCCAAGCAGGTCAGACATGGTCCGGTCACCGAATGTAAAGGGGTATACCAGCAACTCATTCGCCATATGAAAATACTATAACAAAAGCTGTAAAGCCTGATCCAGCCCGAGAACCCCATTGAATGAGGGATAGACAGGGCCTCCATCCCTGAGGTTATTATTGGGGGATGAAGCATCTCTATTGCCAGTTAAGCCAAGATGCCATGAGTGAAATCCGCAGGAAGGTTCTTCACGCCCGCCGGGCAAAACAGATAGGGATAACTCGGGCAGATGGAGCTATCGCAGAGGAGATTGTTGACCACGATCACTTGATCATCAAAGCTTTCATCGAAGAGGAATTTGAAAGCTTTGTAGTTGATTTATTTGAGATGCGCAACCGACCCAATCCATGGCCAGATATCCATAGTTGGGAGTACCCAGGTGAATGGGTATCTGAAATTAGCGAAGGCGTAGAGACATACCTGGAAGGCGATAAAAAAGGGTTTGTTTACTCTAAGAGTGGCCTGTATACCTTGCACATTGAGCGATCTGATTTATAGAAATTTCTTCCTTTTTTAGGCGAGTTATAGCAAAAATTGCTATGCGGGCTTTAGAATTATTCCATGGCAAAAAAAGTAATTAGTAGAACACGAGCAGCAGGTAAATTTGGCTTCCTTGGGGCATTTATTGGGCTTGGTATCACTCTCTTTTGGCCCAGCATCTATCCAACCACTTTAATAGTTAACACGGTTATTGGTTATTGTTCCGGTTTTATAATTAACTATTTCTTTAGAATGGTAAGAGGCAAGTAATTTTCAGAGTTTTTAATAATACTTTTAATAGGAGGTTACTTTGGTTAAGAAAATTTATGCTGAGTTTCTAGGAACATTTACTTTAGTTTTTATTGGTGCTGGAGCGATAGTTGTTGGTAAAGCAGATCTACTTGGGATTGCCATGGCTCATGGTTTAGCAATTGCGGTAATGATTTGTGCATTCGCTGCAGTTTCAGGCGCTCACTTTAATCCGGCTGTCTCGTTTGGGATGTTGGTTACAGGGCGTATTTCTATTAAGGATTTTTTTGTATACGTACTCTCCCAATTAGCTGGTGCAACTGTTGCAGCTGGATTGCTTAAGGCTATCATGGGAAGTGCTGCCGGAGGGGCTTTAGGAATTCCAGCCCTTGCACCTGGCGTGGGAACAATGCAAGCGATGTTAGCTGAAGCGCTTGGAACGTTTTTACTTGTTTCAGTGATTTTTGGTGTTGCAGTGGATCGTCGAGGCACATTTGGTGCTGTAGCTGGTTTTCCAATCGGCTTAACTATCTCACTCTCAATTTTATTCTTTGGCCCTCTTACCGGAGCCGCGATTAACCCTGCTCGCTGGTTTGGCCCAGCTCTCATTTCGGGTCATTTCTCACACGCTCTTGTTTGGATAATCGGACCCCTAGTTGGAGGAGCTGCTGCTTCATTAATTTACCAAAATGTTATCCAACCGGAAAAATAGAAGAATTCGCCCTCTATTTCTCTGCTAATAAAGGGCCAAGTCTGTTAGGTTTTCACAATGATTTCAACATTAAAGCGTGGCCTACCAATTTTTGCCGTTGCAGTAAATATGAGGGCTGGTTTAATTTTAATCGGTCCACTACTGCCAATCATCAAACAACAGTATGGAATCAGTGTATTTACTGAGTCCGTACTTGCAGCGACTCCTTTGCTCTGCTTCTCCCTTTCTGCCATATTGATGCGCAGTATTAGCCGCCTTGGTAATACCAACCGAATCATCAGTTACGCAATCACAGTACTTACATTATCTTTAATGCTCCGTACCACCTTTGGTGTGGCCTCATTATTGATTTTTTCAATATCACTTGGTATTTCAGTAGCAGTTCTAAACTATATGTTGCCAGTTTGGGTTAAAGAGAATACCGACCACAATGCTGGATTATTGACTGGAGTTTATGCAGCGATTATGGGTTCTTGTGCTGCAATTTCTTTGGCAATTACCGCACCATTAGCAGCAGCAACTTCGTACTCATGGCGTATGGCGATGGTCCCATGGTTCATCGTTGGGGCAATCACCGCTATTTGGTGGTGGAGCAAGATACCAAGCTCCGGCGTTACTGAAATTGCTGAAGAAGGTCCTAGTTTTTGGAAGAACCCATTATTTAAAAGTAAAACAGCTTGGTCAATCACTTTATTTTTCGGCTTACTGAACATGATTCACTATGCATCTGCTACTTGGCTACCAACAATTCTGGTTGCTAAGGGATTCACCCTTGTCCATGCTGGGTTATTGGTAGCCCTTGCCACCATAGTGGGGTCGCTACTAAGTCTTGCAGTCCCACACTTTGCTTCGAAGAGAAAAGACTTCAGAGTGATACTGGTTATTTTTTCAATTTTCCTTGCAGTTTCATACTATGCAATCTCAGTAGATTCTGGTTGGCGTCTTTGGTTATGGGTCATTTTGGGTAATATCGGAGTTTACGTGACATTCTCATTAGCATTATTCCTTGTCGTATTTCGAGCTAATAGCCCTGCCAACACAAAGTTCCTTTCAATTATGATGCAATGCGTTGGGTACTTGATGGCAACCGTCTCACCAATGATCATTGGCGGCCTGTTTAATGCAACTGGTAGTTGGAATAAGAGCTTGCTCTTCATTGTTGGGTTGGCCGCTGTCCAAGTTGTTGTTGCAACTCGTGCAGGTAGTCATCAAAAGATTTAAAAGAGAGATAACTATCAAAAAATGTTAGTCCATATACTTGTTGGACTTGCCATTGGAACTCTCGCGGGAGTGCTTTCTGGGCTATTTGGCATTGGTGGTGGGATCGTAATAGTCCCAATGCTTATTGCTTTCTTAAAGTTCACACCAGCACGTGCTATTGGCACATCATTATCTGCGATGTTGCTCCCAGTTGGAATACTTGCGGTTTTAAAATATGCGAAATCAGGTGATGTTGATTTTAAAGTCGCCGGGGCGTTATCCCTGGGAATTTTTATCATGGCTTATGTCGGCGCACATATTGGGCTAAGCATTGGGAATATTTGGGTTAATCGTGGATTTGGAATATTGCTACTTTGCGTTGGCCTTAAGTTTATTTTGGTTAAATAAAAATAATGGGACAGTAAAGTGAAAAATAGAATTCAGAGCGCGATAGCTGGAAGCTTGCCAAAACCAATTTGGCTTGCTGAACCTGAAAAATTATGGGCACCTTGGAGATTTGAAGGTGACTCACTCAGGGAAGCTAAAACCGACGCAATGAGCGTTGCGGTAGCGAATCAGATTAACGCAGGGATAGATGTTATTGGCGATGGCGAGCAAACACGTCAACATTTTGTGACAACTTTTATTGAAAACCAAAATGGTGTTGATTTTAAAAACAAGAAAGTCATGAGAATTAGAGATAGATATGATGCTGAGGTTCCTGTAGTTGTTGATCAAATTACAAGAGGACATGCGGTTTTCGTTGAAGATGCAAAAATTTTACGCTCATTAACAGATAAGACCCTTAAGTTCACACTTCCAGGACCCATGACTCTCATTGACACACTTTTTGATGATTATTACAAAAGTCGAAGAGAATTAGCATGGGCATTTGCTGAAATTTTAAATGAAGAGGCAAAAGAGTTAGTAGCGGCCGGAATAGACGTTATTCAATTTGATGAACCAGCCTTTAACGTCTTTTTTGATGATGTTAAGGAGTGGGGAATCTCGACTTTAGAGAGGGCAGCTAGCGGGTTAACAAGTAAAACGGCAGTTCACATTTGCTATGGATACGGTATTGAAGCTAATACCAAGTGGAAAGAAACCTTAGGTGATGAGTGGAGGCAATATGAAAACGTTTTCCCGTTGCTCGCTAAAAGCACAATTGATCAAGTAAGTTTAGAATGCCAAAATTCTCGAGTTCCAATGGAATTCATTGAGATGCTCCGTGGTAAAGATATTATGGTCGGTGCGATTGATGTAGCAAGTAACCAGGTTGAAACACCAGAGCAAGTCGCTAGTGTTCTTCGTGAATCCTTGAGATATGTAGATATCGAACACTTATATGCATGTACAAATTGTGGGATGGTTCCATTATCTAGACAAGTCGCTGATGGAAAACTTCGCTCTTTGGCTGCAGGTACAGCATTATTAAATGCGGAATTAGGCTTATAAAGTTAAGGTTTTAATTGCTCCTGATTCTTTCAAGGGCTCGGCGACAAATATTGAAGTTGCTCAGGCGCTCTCATTAGGGTGGAAACAAGTAAGACCTCAGGATGAGATTGTACTTATTCCTATGGCAGATGGTGGAGAAGGTACTCTAGAAACAATTTCTTCAATCTATCCCGAGTCAAAAATTTTTAAACAGCAAGTACATATCTTTAAAGACAAATTACATTGGGCATATTGGTGTCTTTTGGAAGAAGGAACTGCAATTGTTGAATTGGCTAATGCCTGCGGATTAATCTATATGGATAATTTATATCCCTTGGAAGCGAATACTTTTGCATTCGGTGAACTTCTTAAATCTGCTTCTAAAAATCCAAATGTTAAGAGAATAATCGCATGCGTTGGCGGTTCGGCTAGTACCGATGGAGGTGTCGGCGCTTTGATTGCTTTAGGAGCAAAGTTTGTTGATAAAAGTGGAAAATTAATATCAATGGGTGGCGGTGGTTTATTAGAATTAGATGAGATCGATTTCAGCAAAATTATAGATATGCCTACCGGAGGTGTCTTATGTTTAGTAGATGTAAACAATCCCCTCCTTGGCCCTAATGGTTCAGCTACCGTATATGGTCCGCAAAAAGGGGCCACTGACAGTGACATCCTTCTTCTTGAAGATGGCCTTCATAAGTTTCATGAGGTAGTTGGAAGAGAGGATTTTAATGGGGCAGGGGCTGCAGGAGGTACGCCATATGGACTCAAATGGCTGTGGGGGGCCACTCTTACATCTGGGTCAGAGACAGTTGCGCAATTAGTTGGTTTAGCCGATGCAATCGAAAATTGCGATGTAGTAATTACTGGCGAAGGAATGTTTGATCAGCAAAGCCGCTATGGGAAAGTTGTTGGGAAAGTATTAGAAATTGCAAGAGTGAAGAACAAAAATGTAATGCTTTGTGTAGGCCAGACAGCTATTAACTTAAAAGAAGAAAATCTAATTGGAGTGGTCCTTAGCCAAATATCTGGGTCAGCAAAAGAGTCAATGGATGACCCAATAAAATGGATAGAGCAAGCCGGGATCGAACTGGCTAGGAATGCTTAGAACATCTTCAATTTGCCTAAGCAAGTGCTTGAGAAATAGAACCCCCCTCTGAAGGTGGTGTAGTCTTTACCGCGTTCTACTGCGCTTGTAGCTCAACGGATAGAGCATCTGACTACGGATCAGAAGGTTAGGGGTTCGAATCCCTTCAAGCGCACCATATAAATGCAGGTCACACGCT
>CAIUHY010000121.1 GCA_903899145.1 uncultured Actinomycetes bacterium | reverse complement strand
CGTTTCCAATGATTTCTTTCCAATAAATGGATTTCGAACCGAAATGAACTTGGGCATTAAATAGCCAATGTATAAATGACACGACAGACTCTTCTCTGCTGTTTCCTCTCATCCAGACTCTAACTGTCGGTACCGGAATTTCACCAGTTCCACCGATGCCTGGATGGCCTCGGGTCGCGGACTATAACCGCCGGTTCGGAATTACACCGACCCCGGAAACAACATCCAAATCTTAGTATCCACTTGCTCAGGATGCATCTTAAAATCAGACTAAGAAAAGTGCTTATACCCCTCGTGCACTGTCGGTACCCCGTTGATACGCACGCCCTTACCCATCACAACCTTGCCGATCTCAATACCCTGACGTGGAAAGGGAAGATGCGGTGAGATCGTTGCCACAAAGACGTGGTCTTCTCCCCCATGAAAATCAATCACTTCATCCTCGTGAGTTCTAATCTCAATTCCTACTCCAGAGGCGTTTGCAATATGTGTCAGCTCTGAAACAAGACCATCACTTGTATCGATCATCGATGAAACGCCTGCTAAAGCAAAATCACGAGCTGCTGCGTAATCCACAACAGGCCTTTTATGAAATGAAGTTCGCTCATCACTTATGCCTTGCTTGAGTAGTTCTAATCCGCTTGCAGATTTACCAGGAAAATCAGAGATGATGACAACATCGCCTACTTGCGCCCCGCCTCTGGTGATTGGATCTTTCACACTTCCATAGACTGAAATTGTCAGAACAAGCTTTTCAGATTTACTTATATCCCCGCCAACAACAACTGCGCCGACTTTCTGTGCTTCATCAACAATTCCCCGGGCAAGTTCGGTCGCATCAGAGCTTGAAAAGTTTGTTGGCACCGCCGCTGCAACTAAAAGAAATTCTGGAATCCCGCCCATCGCATAGATATCTGCAAGGTTTGCTGCTGTTGTCTTGGCGCCGATTTCAAAAAGAGATGACCACGATCTGTTGAAGTGGACGCCCTCAACTGCCATATCTGTTGCAAGAACGGCTTTGCCTTCACCTCGCACTTTAGGAACGCTCACAACCGCGCCGTCATCGCCTATGCCGATCAGAACGCGCTCATTTGTGGCGCCGGCAAAGACCGCCTTGATGGCGGTGATCAACTCGGTTTCAGAAGCCACAAAATCCCATTCCACTATTCATCTAAGTGGGAGTAGCCTAGAGGCATGTCTGTACAGGTATATATCTTGATCCAAACCGATGTTGGCAAGGCTGGTTCAGTTGCCAAGTCAGTCTCAGCTATTGCTGGTGTAACCCTTGCTGAAGCAGTCACAGGTCCTTATGACGTTGTGATGCGGGCAGAAGCGCCAAGTATGGAAGAGCTCGGACGTTCAATCCTTGCCAAAGTTCAAGCAGTACCGGGAATTACACGCACTCTGACATGTCCGGTGACTGTTTACTAATACATGTCTTCAAAGAAGATCATCCTTGCCATTCAAAATGATGAGACTGATCCACCACATTTAGCTGCCATGTGGCTTGAAGAAATTGGTTTTCACGTTCAAGTACTCCGCGCAGATCTTGGGGAAAGCGTCCCAACAATCGTTCCAGATAACGTTGCTGCTCTCATGCCGTTGGGTGGTCATATGAGCGCTACGGATGACCACGTTGCCCCGTGGCTTCCTGCAGAACGTGCACTTCTCAAAGATGCCATTGATCGCAATATCCCGATCTTCGCAATTTGTTTAGGAACGCAGCTACTTGCAATTGCAGGAGGCGGAAGCGTGAAGCGTTTTGAAAAGAGTGAAATTGGTGTCTTTGATTTAGTTCCAACTGTCGCAGCAAAGGATGATCCTATTTTTAGAGATTTAACTAATATTCCAGCAACGCTCTGGCATGAGGATTATGTTGCAAATCTGCCAAAGGGAGCTGTGACTCTTGCTTCAACTGGTGTCTGTGCTAACCAGATCTATCGTATTGGACAACTCATTTATGGAATTCAGTGCCATCCAGAGGTTGACATATCAATTATTGCTCAATGGGAGCACGGTGCAGATAATGCCTATAAGAACTCAGGTATAACAAGCATGCAACCTGATTTCATCAAGGCAGAATCACAACTGGCCAAGGTTTGGAAGCCAATTATTCAAAACTGGGGAAGATTAGTTTCTAATCTCTAACGAGTAACGTGGGCGGAGCGAACAAGAGCTGCATCGATCAAACTAGTAATGATCTCTGAGTAAGTAGTCCCTGCTTTTGCCCATAACTTCGGAAACATCGATGACGGCGTGAAGCCAGGCATTGTGTTGATTTCGTTAATCACAATCTCACCTTTATCTGTGTAGAAGAAATCAACTCGAGCTAGACCCTCGCAGCCAAGAGCTGCAAATGCTTTTACTGCAGAATCTTGAATCTTTGCCTCTACGCCTGCTGGAAGATCTGTTGGAAATACAACTTCTGTTGCATCATCAAGATATTTAGCTTCATAGTCATAGAACTCGTGGCTGCCTTTAATTTTAATCTCACCAATAGGAGATGCGTGAGGGGTTCCGGCTAATTCAAGAACTCCACATTCAATCTCACGGCCAACAATTGCCTCTTCAACAAGCACTTTGGTATCAAACTCAAATGCATGCTTGATGGCATCTGCAAGATGCGCTGCATCTTTCACATTAGATGTGCCCCGACTTGAACCACTTCTTGCAGGCTTCACAAATAGTGGATACTTTAAATTATCAATTTGGGTTGCCGACCACTGCTTGGCGTGCAAGACAATCCCGGTCGCCACTTTCATCCCGTGAGCGGTAAAGATCGATTTACTAAAGGACTTATCCATCGCAACCGCGCTTGCAAGTACGCCGGAGCCGACATAACGAATGCCTGCCATTTCACATAAGCCTTGCACGGTTCCATCCTCGCCATATGGCCCATGAAGAATGGGAAATATGACATCGATATCAAGTTTCTTTCCAGAAACTTCAAATCCATGGATATCAACGTTTACTTGTGGCAAGTCAGATGAGATCTCAGGCATTGTGATACCTTTTTTATTGAGTACTGAATGCTCAACCACCATTACCCATTTACCCGCGCGGGTAATGCCAATAACAACTGGTTCAAAACGATCGCGATCTATCGCGCTTAATATTCCAGCCGCTGAAATGCATGAGATCTCATGTTCAGATGATTGGCCTCCACAGAGTATCGCAACCTTTATCTTTGATTGAGTCATTAGATCTCAGCCAATGTACTAACTGACATGAGGCGCTCCATTGCTTGATCAGGAGTGATATCTCCATGAACAGCATCTGCCACTACTTCAATGATCGGCACTTCTACGCCCACGCGGTGAGCAAGTTCACGAATCGCTTGCGCCGATGCAACACCTTCAACAGTCTTTGTTACTTCTCTGCGCGCGCCATCCATAGATCCTGTGCGTCCATATGCCTCACCAAATGTTCTGTTACGAGAAAGGGCTGAACCACAACTAGCAACGATGTCACCCATTCCAGCTAAACCAAGAAATGTCATTTGGTGGGCTCCGTAGCTTGCGCCAAAGCGCGCCACTTCACTAAGCCCACGTGTAATAACCATTGCTTGCGTGTTCTCCCCTAAGTCCATACCGATAGTCATTCCAACAGCGAGAGCAATCACACTCTTTGCAGCTCCCGCGAGCTCACACCCAACAAGATCGGTAGATGGATAGACGCGGAAATAAGGAACAGTGAAAAGATCAATCATGAGCTGTGAAATCTTTGGATTCACAGAGGCAGCAACTGCTCCTGCTGGTTGGCGCAGAGATAACTCCCCTGCAAGATTTGGTCCTGTAATTAAACCGATCTGAGAAGTATCTGTTCCGAGCTCTTGAATAACAACTTCAGTCATACGAGACATCGTGTCAGATTCAATACCTTTAAGGGTAGAAATAATTGGCAAGCTCTTTGGGAATATAGGAGCCCATGTCTTGAGGTTTGCTCTGAGTGTTTGAGCAGGGATCGCAAGGACGATTGATTCGCCAAATTCAAATGCCCTCTTAATATCAGTTGTTGCCTTCAAGCCAGTTGGCAAGATAATTCCTGGCAAGAATTTTGTATTGGTATTGAGGTCCGAAATCTCAGCAACGACTGCTTCGTTTCTACCCCAGACCAATACTTCATGGCCAGCATCGCATAAGACTTGAGCAAGGGTTGTTCCCCAAGCACCAGATCCCAGAACACTTACGCGTGCCATCTTCTATTTCCTCTTCTTCTTTTTAAAGTTTCCAATTGTTGGTAGATCTGATGACCGTGGATCAAAAATATCTGCAGGGGCTAATTCTCCCCTAATTTCCTCCAAGAGACGAGTTACCGCGGACATTGCGTACTCAGTTGCCTCTTGAACAGCCGCAAAATCATCTTCTTTGCCATACCAAGGCGAGAAATCTAGTGCTGGCCCTGCAACCACTATCACTTTGGTACGTTTGAAAATTCTGGGCACCTTTGCATATGGCATCAAAATATCTTCTGCTCCCCACTGCGCGCATGGAATCACGGGAGCTCTGCTCAATATTGCAAGACGAGCAAGGCCAGTCTTTGCTTTCATAGGCCACAAATCTTTATCACGTGTAAGAGTTCCTTCAGGATAAATTCCCACGCAGTGTCCTGCCTTTAAGAATGCAAGTGCATGAGGCATTGCCTCTGAGCCTTTTATCTCGCGGTCTACGGGAACTTGCCCTGCAGTGCGCAAAATAAATCCAAGTACGGGGACTTTAAATAAAGATGCTTTAGCAAGGAACCTGACTGCGCGGCCATTTGAAAATAAGAAGTGCGCAAAGATCAAAGGATCTGCGTAAGAGATGTGATTGGAGATGGCAATAACTGGGCCGCTCTTTGGCAGGTTTTCTATCCCGCGCCAATCGCGCTTAGTTAATAATTCGAGTATAGGAATAACAATCCAGCTTCCAACGCGAAACATCAGATTTATTCCTAGCGGCTTGCCCTTAGGCGGGGCATAAACCACCTCGTGAAAACTCATATAAGCAGTTTAAACCGAAAAGCTATGAGGAAATAAAAAAGTGGGGACCAATAGGCCCCCACTTTCAAATATGTACTTTAGCGACGCTTCTTCGCTGCCTTTTTACGAGCAGGAGCCTTGCGAACTGCCTTCTTTGCTGTCTTCTTAGCAGGACGCTTTGCGGCCTTCTT
>CAIUHY010000120.1 GCA_903899145.1 uncultured Actinomycetes bacterium | reverse complement strand
CGAAAGGTCGCACAATTACATATAAATACGCTTGATATATAGATCAGCTATCTGGTGGCGGGTGAAGGATTTGAACCTTCGAAGGCAGAGCCGGGGGATTTACAGTCCCCTCCCATTGGCCGCTCGGGCAACCCGCCAGGGTTAGTCATCGCTGCAGCACGCTCAGATTACTGTATTTTTACTCAGCCGAGTAATCGAGTGACTTCACTCGTATAAATAGTATGCATTTTGGTACGCATTTTTCCTATAACCGCGATAGCAAATATGCTGCCGGTCAAAATATGCTGTAATTTTTTAATGCCCTAGTTTGCTTTAATTTCAAGACCAATGCCAACGGGTGGAATACAGTTCTGTTGTGAAAATCTTCAATTCTCTTGAACTTAATGGTATTAATTTTATCTCAGAGAGCGAGCGCAAAGGCACCGCCCGCTCACTTTTCTGGCCATGGGCTGCTGGTAACGTTTCTCTACTAGCACTCTCCTATGGTTCATTTTTTCTCGGTTTTGGAATCTCCTTCTGGCAAGCAAGCATTGCCGCTGTGGTTGGAACTGCAGGTTCCTTCGCATTAGTCGGAGTGAGCTCAATTGCAGGTAAGCGCTCTAACGCACCAACCATGACACTTTCACGAGCAGCATTTGGCGTAAAAGGAAATATTATTCCTGGATTTCTTTCTTATTTAATATTTGTTGGTTGGGAGACAGTTCTAGTTGCACTTGCAACACTTGCTACACAAACTGTCTTCACGCGAGTTGGTCATATAAACCATAATCTTGCAGGGGTGCTCGGGTTTCTCGTATCTGCTGGTTTAGTTGTCTTTGGCGGAGTACTTGGTTTCCACACTATTATGAAGATTCAAAAGTGGCTCACAACTGCCACTCTTGTGCTCACCGCAGGATATATTGCTCTGACCTTGAGCAAAATCAATTGGCATCTGGTGAGCAGTGTCCATTCAGGAAGTATTCAAGGCTTTATCGGAGCGATGATCTTTGGAATAACAGGAATCGGTCTTGGTTGGGTTAATTCTGCTGCGGATTACTCTAGGTATTTACCCCGCAGCACATCAAGCAAACAAGTAATTAGCTGGACGGTATTTGGCGCATCTATTGTCCCTATTATTTTAGTTATTTATGGGGCCAGCCTTGCAGCAAGCTCAAAGGGATTAAATATAGCTATTGCAAATGATCCTATTGGCGCACTTACTACATTGCTCCCAACGTGGTATTTGATTCCTTTTGTCATTGTTGCAGTCCTTGGCCTTATTGGAGGAGCAATTTTAGACCTTTACTCTTCTGGAATCACCTTGGTCTCTATTGGGCTTCCTGTGAAGCGCCATGTTGCAGCGTCGATTGACGCATCGATCATGGCACTTGGAACTATTTATATAGTATGGATTGCGCCTAATTTTATTGGACCATTCCAAGGATTCCTCATCACCCTCGGTGTTCCAATTGCGGTGTGGTCAACAATATTTGTTGCAGACATTCTTATGCGCAAAGCTGACTACTCTGAAAAAGACTTATTTAGCACTACGGGTCGATATGGCCTCTGGAACTATCGTTCAATTGGGCTTGTTATCTTTGGGACATTTGTCGGATGGGGCTTTGTCACAAATACGTTTGCTGGATGGTTGTCGTGGCAGGGCTACTTCATGGGGCTCATAGGCGGTAAGAGTGGAATCTGGGCAAGTGCAAACGTTGGAATCATTGTTGCATTAGCCATAGGCTTTGTTGGTCATGTCCTTTTATCTAGAACGTCGATCAAAAAGCAGGAGGCGCATAATGGCTGATTCAAGTTTTGATATAGTCTCAAAAGTTGATCATATGGAAGTAGATAACGCCTTTAACCAGTGTGATCGTGAAATTTCAACGCGCTTTGATTTTAAAAATACTGGAACCAAGATTGAAAAATCTGGTGAAAAGTTTAATATCGAGGCAGATTCGGAAGAAAAAGCTAAATCGGCACTTGATGTCTTTAAAGACAAACTTATTAAACGTGGAGTATCACTTAAGCATTTAGATTCCTCAGAACCACAATTAAGTGGCAAGGTATACAAGATTACTTGCTCATTAAAAGAAGGAATAACTACTGAGAATGCAAAGAAGATTGCAAAACTCATTCGTGATGAGGGTCCCAAGGCGATCAAAACTCAAATTCAAGGCGAAGAGCTCCGCGTGACTAGCAAGAGCCGTGATGATTTACAAACAGCAATAGCGCTTGTTAAAAATCACCCGTGGGATTTTTCAGTCCAGTTTACGAACTACAGATAGTGGTTTTGTGAAAAATTACCGATTAGGTTTATTGCTAGGAGTTGGGGCATACCTTTTTTGGGGCCTATTCCCTTTGTATTGGCCACTTCTTGAACCCGCAAACTCAATTGAAATTGTTGCTCACCGTGCGGTGTGGACTTTTGTTGTTTGTGTTGCAGCTCTTACATATTCTCACAAACTTCGCTCAACGCTTGCACTTATGCGTATCCCACGAATAGTTCTTCGTCTTCTTCTTTCAACCTGTTTAATTTCAGTCAATTGGCTCGTTTATATCTGGGGTGTAAACCACGGACATGTTGTGGAGTGTGCCCTTGGCTACTACATCAACCCTCTGATCATTATTGCTTTCGGTGTTCTTCTGCTCAAAGAGAAGATGCGTAAGTGGCAATGGGTATCTGTGGGTATAGCGCTAATTGGTGTCATTATTTTAACAGTTGACTATGGACGCCCACCATGGATAGCCCTCGCACTTGCTGGCTCATGGGCTTTTTATGCACTGATTAAAAAGCAATTAGGGCTTGAAGCTCTTCAAGGACTAGCAATTGAAACATTTTTATCACTCTTGCCATACGGTGGATATTTACTATGGATTGGGAATAAAGGAACAGGACAATTTGGTCATCATGTGGCTCTGACTACTTTACTTATTCTCGCTGGAGTTGTTACCGCAATCCCATTATTAATGTTTAATAGCTCTGCTAATAAATTGCCATATATAGTCATCGGGCTTTTGCAATACATCACACCTACAGTCCAATTTCTTATTGGGGTTTTAGTGCGCCATGAAGTTATGACAACTGCACGCTGGATTGGATTCTTTATTGTCTGGCTTGCCCTATTAGCACTTGCCGTAGATCTAGTGAAGTCAGGAAGTACGAGTGATGATAGTTTGGCAGAGCTCGACTAAAGCGCGCTTCGCTGCAATATCAGGTAGTCCCGTTATTTCTTCTTCCGCCTTTGCGGCATATTCATGGAGTAAGTCTCGAGACTTTTTCAGCGCTGGATGAATACGTAATTTCTTGAGTGTTTGCCCAACAAGAGCTTCATCAACAATTGGCTTTGCAAGTAACTCTTTAAGTTCAGCGTCAGCTGGATCATTTGATTCCAGGATAAATAAAGTGACTAGTGTTGGAATACCTTCACGAAGATCTGTTCCTGGTGTCTTTCCTGACTCATTTGATTCACTAGCAATATCAATAACGTCATCTGCTAATTGGAAAACAATGCCAATCTTCTCGCCAAAACGAGTAAGGGCTTCAACATCTTGCGTGCTTGCGCCAGAGAGTAATCCACCAAATCTTGCTGATGTTGCAATTAAGGAGCCTGTTTTGTCTGCAATTACCTTGAGATAGTGGTCAAGAAGTGAAAGACCAGCTGTAGTTCCTTGAGTTTCAGAAATCTGGCCAATTACTAAGCGCTCAAATGTTCGTGCTTGCAAACGAACCGCTTCAGGGCCAAGGTCTGCCAACATGTCTGAAGCTTTTGCAAAAAGGTAATCTCCCGTAAGAATTGCGATGGTATTGCCCCATCGCTCATTTGCACTTACAACACCGCGGCGAAGGGCTGCTTCATCCATAACATCATCATGATACAAAGTTGCCAGATGTGTAAGTTCGCAGACAACAGCTGCTTGAATAATTCCATCTTTGGTTGGGTCACCAAATTGTGCTCCTAGGAGTGTGAGCAATGGGCGCAAACGCTTACCCCCTGCTTGAACAAGGTGGCGAGATGTTTCGACAACGAGAGGGTAGTCGCCTTGAATATGAGAGCGTAACAAATCCTCAACACGTAACATATCCTTCTTGAGTGATCTCTCAAGTTTTATATCGCCTACTGGGATACCGAAAGCCATTAGCTACTTTCCTTATATCCGATGTGAATAGCAACAATTCCAAATGTCAGATTCTGCCAAGCAACGTTCTTCCAACCAGCTTGAGATAACTTCTCGGCAAGTAATACTTGGTTTGGCCAAGCTTGAATTGATTGAGCAAGGTAAATATATGCATCGGGGTTTGATGAAAGCTTGCGAGCAACTTTAGGTAGAAGCCCCATTAAGTACTTCATATAAAGATTACGGAAAATTGGATTTGTTGGGTGCGAGAACTCAACAACAACAATCCGTCCGCCTACTTTTGTAACTCGGAGAGCTTCTTGTAATGCTTTCTGAAAATCTGTGGTATTTCGAAGGCCAAATGAAATTGTCGTTACATCAAATTCGCCATCTTTAAAAGGTAACTTAAGCGCATCAGCTAATGTAAATTTCAAATCAGGATGACGTTTCTTGCCAGCATCCAACATTCCTTGAGAAAAATCTACCGGAATAACTTCTGCGCCGGCATCTGCAAGTGGACGGCTAGATGACCCCGTGCCGGCAGCGATATCCAGAACCTTCATTCCTTTTTTTGGAGCAATGATCCCGGTTGCCACTTTACGCCAGGTTTTTGTCTGGCCAAAACTAAGCAGGTCATTCATGATGTCATAACGCGCGGCAACACCATCAAACATCGCAGAAACTTCTTCTGGTTTTTTGTTTAAATCAGCAGAGTTACTCACGCGTATATTCTTATGGTAGTAGGCTCGTCTGACAAATTAAGATTAGCCAGCGAAAGCTTGAAAGGATGGCCCTCATGTCCACAACATCAACTGCGGTTTTACGCTCAGCATTTATAGCTCGCAGCACAGCACAAGCCAAGGTTTCTCTAGTTCTTGGTGGCGTTTTCTTTCTTTCACTTATGGCACAAATAGCACTTCCGATTCCTGGATCTCCAGTACCTGTTACAGGGCAGACACTTGGCGCCCTATTAATCGGAACTGCATACGGCGCTTCACTTGGTTTTACAACTTTTGCAACATACCTAATTGTTGGTTTCCTTGGAGCTCCAATTTTTGCATCTGGTTCACACGGTATTGCGCGTATGACAGGAGCAACAGGTGGTTATCTTGTTGGCATGCTCCTAGCAACAGTAGTAACTGGATTTCTTGCTCAACGTAAATGGGATCAAAGATTTAGAACAGTTATCCCAACAATGATTTTAGGAGAGCTTTTAGTTTTTGGTTGTGGAATGTATTGGCTCCATCATGTTGCAGTTCAAAGCTGGAGTTGGACTTTTGCAAAAGGTTTCACTCCATTCTTCCTCGGTGAAGTGATCAAGATCGCTATTGCGAGTACCGCACTTCCAGCATGCTGGAAACTGGTGCCGATTATTAGAAAGAGCTAAAACCACGTAACTTAGTGCCGTGCCTACATCTATAACCACTGAGGTTCTTGGGGATCACCCAAGGCTAAGTGAAATTAATTGTGGTCTCCCCCTTGCTGCTTCATGGATCAAAAATAATGAAGGCTTTGTTGCTTTTGGAATATATAAGTCACACGAAGTAAGGGGGAAGAAGAGATTCCACGACGCATCCTTGTGGTGGAAAAATGAGCTTACGCAATTAGAAATTCATAACAACGTTCATGGAAGTGGCACTGGACCAATTATCTTTACCTCATTTTCATTTGATGAAGAAGAGCCTTCTCTATTAGTGATTCCTCAAGTCGTGATTGTCGTGCGAAATGGAAAATCATGGATCACATGGATTGGTGATAAACAACCTTCACTTACTAAAGCAGTCCATCCATCTGCGCTAGGTCCAATTACATGGGCACCGGGTTCTCTTACTGATGAACAATGGTGCGAGCGAATTCAAAGATCAGTAGATCGTATTAAATTAGGCGAGCTTGATAAAGTTGTATTGGCACGTGACATTGTTGCAACTACAAGTACTCCGATTGATCCGCTATCGCTTGTGCATGAGCTTGATTTTGGCTACCCCTCAACCTGGGTCTACTCGGTAGGTGATCTTGTTGGGGCAACACCTGAACTACTCGTACGTTTGAGTAAAACCCTTGTTACATCAAGAGTTTTAGCAGGAACAATCAGGCGAAGTGGTGATGAAGAACGAGATTTAGCGCTTGCTGCCTCTTTGGCAAAGTCATCAAAAGATCTAGAAGAGCACGAATATGCCGTTCGCTCTGTGACAGATGCACTTGCTCCTTACGCATCATCCACCAACGTTCCAGAATCACCATATGTATTGCACTTACCAAATGTTATGCACCTAGCAACTGATGTAACCGGTGTAATAAACGAGTCGCCTGCAAACGTGGATATATTTACTCTTATTTCAGCTCTTCACCCATCAGCAGCAGTATGCGGAACACCTACAGAAAAAGCTGAAGATTTAATTAAGGAATACGAATCCATGAATCGTGGACGCTATGCCGGTCCTGTTGGATGGGTTGATGCGAGAGGCGACGGTGAAATAGGGATCGCTTTAAGGTGTGGCCAGCTTTCAGAAGATCACAAATCAATACGTTTATTTGCTGGTTGTGGAATTGTTGCTGGGTCGGACCCCATTCAAGAACTTGCCGAAAGTCAGGCTAAATTACTTCCGATTCGAAGTGCCTTACAGAAGCTCTGAGTAACATCTTTTAATACAGATGCATTAACATCACGAGCAGGAACTTCGATAATTACAAACTTTAAGCCATTGGGGCTATGAATAATTGAGTGATTTATATCTGCTGCGTTCTTTACTTTTTCAACTATAAGACCAAAACCAGTAATAATCTTCTCTAAATTCAAATTATGTGGAGTCCCAAAAATCTTCTCAAACCCTTCAACGCCAGATTGCTGCAATGTATTAAATATCCCCCCGCCATTGTTATCTATGATAAATACAGTGAGATTAACTGTCGGTGCATTAACAAGCGAAGAGACATCATGTAAAAATGTTAAGTCACCTAAAATCGCATAACTTTGTTTGAAGTGTGTAGCAATTCCAAATGCAGTAGAAATATTTCCATCAATTCCTGCCAAACCACGATTAGCAAAAGTCACAATTCCTTCTCGTGGTGTCACAAAAGCTTCTATGTCACGTACGGGCCTACTACTACCAACAAACAGTGCGGATTCGTTAGGAATACTTGATATGATTGTTTTTATAGCATCCTGCTCAGACCAATTAATATAAAGTGATTTCTTTGCAAGATCGTTAAAACTCTCCCATTTATTTAACCAGATGGAATCTTGTTGACTCGTAATACTTGGTAGTGAAGTAAATATCTGTGATGAACTGCGATTACTATCAACACTTTTAACTCTTGGATCAATAACAATCACTTTCTCACACTCAGCAATAAATGAATTGATACTACGAGATAAGGTAGTTCTACCAATAACAATGATCTCATCAGGCTTTAAGTACGAACAAATGGCAGCATCAGTAAGCGCTAATGCAGAATGAGAAATCGCGCTAGGAAATGAAAGTGGATCTTCAGCGATAATGGGCCAAGCTAATTCTTGAGAAAATCGTGAAAGCTCCTCTACCGAAAAACCTGCACGATCATGGCCAATAACTAAAACACCTTGTGAACCAACTTTTAAATTCTCTTTTTTTATACTCATAGGAACTATTGGTTTTATGTGCATACCTGCAAGCCATTCAGCGCGTTCATCACTTAAAAGGGGTTCTTGAAATTGGACGTTTAAATGCACTGGGCCGCTACCTAAGTGATTGCTAAGGTCAATTGGCTCATGAATATCAATTGAAATAAGTGGCGCTAGCAAGCCAACTTGTTCAGTAGTTTGATTTGCTCCCGTCTTGCGCAGCGTCTTTGGTCTATCTGCGGTAATTACAACTAACTTACTTTGGGAATGAAATGCTTCTAAAGTAGCAGGATGAAAGTTCGCTGCTGCTGTTCCACTTGTACAAATAACTGCCACATAGTTATTTGTTGCTTTTGAAATTCCAAGTGCAAAAAAGGCAGCCCCACGCTCATCAATTCGAACATGCAAATCAGCAAAACCTTTTTGTTCCGCCTCATACAAAGCAATAGACAAAGGTGCATTACGTGAACCTGGTGAGAGAACGAAATCACTTATACCTAATTCCAATAACTGTCTAATAATTGAGCGAGCCAAGGTTGTTGCTTTCATTTGGCTTCCAAAATCTTCACTATCCGATCATTCCACCATTGGACACGCTCTGCACTCGCTTGATACTTATCAAGTCCCGCAGGCTCTCTACGTGCGACTTCTATAAAGCCACCTTCGGCAGTTACCGCAGGATCACATATGTCTGACTCAAAGAGCGCCACAGTTCCAAGACCACATGCAAAATCTGCCTCTTTAAATGATGCGGCTAGTGCTAATCCGTGAGAAATACCAATGCCTGTTTCTAATGCACTAGAAATAACAACAGGTAACCCAATCTTATCTGCAATTTTATGAGCGGAAGTAAATCCACCTAGCGGTTGCCATTTTAGAATTGCAACGTCAGCAATGTCCTTCAACACAGAAAGATCACTTGATAAGCTCTTACGTATAGATTCATCAACTGCTATTGGTATGGGACTCTCTGCTTTTACTGCTGCAAGTTCTGAAGTAGATTGACATGGTTGCTCAACATACTCAAAGATGCTTCCAAACCGTAGGTGGTACTCAAGTAAATTGCTTATGGCACTTGATTGATCCCATCTACCATTTACATCTAACCTTATTTTTGCATCGGGGATCTGTTCTAAAGTTGCTTCAACAAGCAAGGATCCATTTTCGAAATCGTCCACTTTTATTTTTACATTTTTGCAACCAGCAAAGCTTTGCAGAATGGCTTTTACTTCCTTTGGAGCAACAGCAGGAAGAGTTGCATTGATCGCAATTTTCTTATGATGTAGCTCAGGCCAAGGGTTATTGGCGGCTTCAAGTGCAGCATCGAGCCAAACTGATGCTTCGGCTATGCCATATTCTAAAAATGGTGAGAATTCACTCCAGCCATGTGGACCCTTGAAAAGGGCAACCTCACGATAATTAATTCCCCGAAACTGGTTTCGAAGTGGTATCGAAAGAATTGTGAGTTCTGGAAAGATTTCTTGTAAAGGTTGTATTGCCATATTAATTAAGGCCGTTTTGGAAATTTATTAAAGTTTGGTTCACGTTTTTCTTTAAAGGCATTTCGGCCTTCTTGGCCCTCTTCGGTAAGGTAAAAGAGCAAAGTTGCATCACCTGCAAGCTGTTGTACTCCAGCCAAACCATCATCAGCGGCATTAAGACCCGCTTTAAGTAGGCGCAATGCCATTGGAGAATGGCGCAGAATCTCTCTGCACCACGACACTGTCTCAGCTTCAAGTTCTCCAACAGGGACAATTGTATTTACTAATCCCATATCTAGAGCTTCTTGTGCATCGTATTGGCGACATAAGAACCAAATTTCACGTGCTTTTTTCTGTCCAATATGCGCTGCGAGCAAACCTGCACCATAACCACCATCGAAAGAGCCAACCATCGGTCCAGTCTGACCGAACTTTGCATTATTGGCAGCGATAGTTAAATCACAGACAACATGTAGTACATGTCCTCCACCAATCGCCCAACCTGCAACCATCGCAATAACTGGTTTAGGTAGTCTGCGAATTTGAACTTGCAAATCTAAAACATTTAACCTACCAATACCTTTTTTTCCAAGTGCATCACTTCCAATGTACCCGTCATCTCCGCGCACATTAATATCTCCACCTGAACAGAAGGCTTCTGTTCCTTCACCAGTAAGGATAATGACACCTACGGACTCATCATCACGAGCTAATGAAAATGCTTCTGCTAATTCAAAAAGTGTTTGCGGGCGAAATGCATTACGAATTTCAGGGCGATTAATTGTGATTTTTGCGATTCCTTCTGCGACTTCATACTTTATGTCGCCAAATTTCTCACCGCCGCTGCCGGTAATCCATGTAGGTATGCGACGATCACCAGGTTCACGTTTAATCGGCTTACTCATGCGTAATCCCTCCTGTGGACCGTACTGCTCTCGCTGACATCGTTACAAGACGCTAGCCTACGGGGACTATGGCTAAATCGTTACCTCGCGAACTTGTTCAGGTTCAGCAGGAGTGGCCAATCGCACAGATTATCCAAGCTCTCGAATTGGCCTTGAACGGGAAAGGCCCTGCACTCGCTTTTGGCCCAACAACCCATTCACATGTTGCAAGAAAGATTGCAGCAGTAATCCCTACGAGCGGATCAGTCGGTACACCTAAAGAAGTTGCTCTTACTAGTAAAGCACTTATGGCCTCTGCAAAAGCATCACATAAATATTTAAAAGCAAAGAAGAACGAGCGCTGGTCACTATTGTTACCGATTAATCATATTGCAGGAGTAAATGTTTTAGTTCGCTCAATTATTTTACAAAGCCAAGTTATTGATTTGCGTATGAAAAGCACTTATGAAAGTGCAGAATACACATCCATAGTTCCAACGCAGCTTTATCGAGCGCTCCATGGTGATAGCGACCTACTTAAGCACTTATGTAGTGCGAAAGCAGTCCTTGTCGGAGGTGGCCCTACTTCAGATTACTTATTAGAAGAAGCAAAATCCCAAAATATTAATGTTATAACGACTTATGGAATGTCAGAGATGAGCGGTGGCTGCATCTACAACAATAAGCCTTTGCCTGGGGTAAAAGTAAAGATTAGAAAACATCAGGTAATTGCACTTAGTGGCCCAATGCAAGCAAAAACATACCTCAATGATCAAAATGCCTGGAAAGCAGCAACTAAAAATAAATGGTTCGTTACAAGTGACTTTGGTGAGTTCAAAAATGGAAAACTTGTTGTTGCTGGACGGGTTGATGATTTGATTATTTCTGGGGGCGAGAAAATTTCACTTTCAGCAATTGAGGGTGTACTTAATAAAAACTTGCAAAATCAAAGATTTATGGCTTGCGCGACTAAAGATGCTGAATGGGGTGAGCGCCTTGCATTAGCATCTGACGGGCAGATAGAAATTGAGAAGATTAAAACTTTATTGAAAGAAAAATTTGGTGACCACGCAGTTCCAAAAGCGTTCATGCCCAACGTCGAACTTCCAATCACTTCAATTGGAAAGCCAGATCGCAAGAAATTGCTCATCTATTTTGAGAGACTTCTCCCATGACATCTGACATTAGTTCACAGCCAACCGGTTTTAGTAAATGGCTAGCAGGGGCGCGTCCACGCACCCTTCCTGCAGCAATTGCCCCTGTATTAGTCGGAACAAGTCTTATACATAATGACAAGAGGCCAGTTAATTTACTTAATGGGCTAGCCGCCTTACTCGTTAGCCTCTTATTACAGATAGCTGTAAATTTTTCCAATGATTACAGCGATGGTATCCGTGGGACCGACGAAAACCGAGTTGGACCACTGCGCTTAGTCGCAAGTGGTCTCGCAACAGCAAAACAAGTTAAAACTGCTGCCTACTTATGTTTTGTACTTGCATCAATTTCAGGCTTGTTTCTTGCCTACCGAACATCATGGTGGTTAATTGCATTAGGTTTTATATGCATTATTGCTGCCTGGACATACACCGGAGGAGCCAGGCCCTATGGTTACTTCGGATTTGGCGAGATTTCAGTATTTATTTTCTTTGGGGTAATCGCTACTGTTGGTAGTTACTTTGTACAGTCAGAAAAAATTACATGGCGAAGTTTTCTGGTTTCAATCCCTATAGGTGCGCTTTCTTGCGCAATTTTAGCTGTGAACAACTTGCGTGATCTTCCAAAAGATGCTCTAGCTAATAAGAAAACTCTTGCTGTTCGCATTGGGGATAAAAATGCGAGAAGAATGTTTGTAGGGCTAATTGTTCTTGCTCATTTAACCGCCCTCTTGGCTATATTTATTACTCCTTGGTCCATTGCAACAATCATTTTTCTTCCTATTTCAGTCAAAATCTCCCAAAACGTTATGAATGGCGCCCAAGGGCCTACGCTCATTCCAGTTTTAGGAAAAGTAGGCAAACTTCAACTTATGATTGCAGCAACTTTGGCAATTGCGCTGCTTATATAAAGGTAGACTTACAGCATGCTTGATGCACTTATAGCTATTGCTTTAGTTGCAATACAGATCTATGCCATCTTTGATGTTGCTAAATCCCCTCAAGAATCTGTAAGAAATCTCCCAAAATGGGGTTGGCTAGTGATAGTAATTTTCTTTGGTCTACTGGGGTCAATTGCTTGGTTTGTTGGTGGGCGAACAGCTCGGCCTAATGGAGTTCAAAGAATAAGGCCCGGTTCTGGGAAGATCATTCCCCCTGATGATAATGATGAATTTTTAAAGAAGATCTAACTCTTATAAGCCAGAGTAAGTGTGTAACCCTGTTCCCCAAATGTTTACATAAATATAGTTAAATAAAAATGTTGAGCCGGCAAAAATACATAGCAATGCTGCCCTGCGTCCTCGCCAACCAACTGTTACTCGTGCATGTAAGTAGGCGGCATACGCAACCCAAGTAATAAATGCCCATGTTTCTTTTGGATCCCAACTCCAATATTTACCCCACGCAGATTCAGCCCAGATTGCTCCTGCAATAACCGCAAATGTCCATAGTGGGAAAACGAAAGCTATGAGGCGGTAAGAAAGTTGATCAAGTGATTCAAGAGATGGGATTTTCTTTGCCCACATTGGTCGTTCACCCTTCTTCTCAATCACTTCCATCCAGAGATACGTTGCTGCAACTAAATTGGCAACAAGGAAAACTCCACCGGAAATAATTGCTGCAGAAACGTGAATAGCAAGCCATGGCGACTTAAGTGCAGGAACTAGTTGCTCAGAAGGTCTATATAAAACAGTGATTGCAGTTCCAAGAGTAAGTAGTGTGAAAAATGAAACAGGTAAGCCAAGCCAACGTAGCTTCCACTTTGCTAATGAAAATAAGTATGCCGCGCAGAGAGTAAATGCACCAGTAATCGAAAACTCATACATATTGCCCCAGGGAACCCTGTGGGCTGAAAGTCCACGGGTAGTTACCGCGACTGTCACAATAAGAAATCCAAGAACCATCATTGCTGTACCAATTCGGCCAGCCCGATCTGTTCTAGAGAAATCAAATGCAGTGGAATTAGATCCCTCTACATTTTTCACTGACCATGCAACTTCAACTGCATGGGCAAAGAATGCAATTGTAAAAATGAAGAGCGCCGCATAAATTGCGTGATTTGAAAATGTGGCAAGCTGCAGTGAATTCATCCTTGCTCTACCTTTCTCTGCAAATCATCAAGCTCTTGGCTAAGTCCTGGGACGCCATTCTTCGCAAGACCCGCAATTTCAACACGAGTACCCACCTTTACCCAAATTCTTCTCTGGCGTGTGAAGAGTGAGATCAGTAACCCTAATATTGCAAAAATTGCGCCAAATAGTGCATACGTCTTTCCAGGATCATCGACGATCTGAAGGTTGACCCAAGATTTCCAACCTTCAAAGGTAATTGAACCGACACCAAAGTTATATGTGTCGCCTAAGTTAAGAGCGTGTAGCCCAATTTTCTTCAGCTGAGATGTATTGAGTTCATAAACTGACTGTGGATTACCAGAATCAAGCCCAAGGTTGCCTTGCCATACAGAAATAACTAGCTCTGGGTTTAAGACTTCTGGATACGAGGAAAAAACTCCTCGAGTCGCGCTACTTTTTGCGGTAGGCAAGAAACTAGCAATGAATCCGATCTGAGGGCTCATGTCTGGAACCTTGATTGCTCCGATTGAACTTAGGTTGGCATCTTGTGGAAGAAAAATCACAGGACCATGAAAAGTGACTACTCCGGACTTGTTGCGTATTGAGACAACAGGAGAATACCCGTTTGCTTGTAAATAAATCTTTGTATTTCCATACGTTAGAGGTTTATTTACTTTGATAATAACGCTCTTTGGTGAGCTGCCAATCGGATAAGAAGCAAAAGTCGTAAGGGTGTAATCCTCAGGCATACTTGTAACAGCATTATATTTAGCAGCAAAATCTGTAACTTTTAATTCAAATGGAACAAGTGAGCCCTGCCCTTGAAACTTGCCAAATGAGAGTGTGTCATAAGACGTTGGAGTATTTACAAACCTCTCGCCAACATTCACGATTGCTTCACCTTTACTGCCAAAAAGTGAACCAAGAGCAACGCCTATTAAAATCAGTACTAATGACAGGTGGAAAAGTAGATTACCTGTCTCCCGCCCATATCCCTTTTCGGCAGAGATCGAGTTACCTTCAACTCGAATTCGGAAACGGTTCTTTTTAAACCAAACTTTAGCGTTCTTGAGTGCAACATCATTCGTCTGCTCAACAACCCTAAAACCCTCCATATAGTCAAGATTTTTTGGTGTAAGAGGAGGCTTATTTCCAATTGCCTTGAGGTGATTAATTGTTCGTGGTAAAACACAACCAATAAGTGAAATAAAGAGAAGCAGATAGATGGCACTAAACCATGGAGACGCATACACATTAAAAAGCTTTATGCGATCCATCCAGTGGGCCAAAGTTGGGTCACTGACAAAGTACTGATCAACTTTCTGTGGGTTTTGATTGCGCTGAGGGAAAAGTGAGCCAGGAATTGCAGCAACACCAAGGAGCATGAGAAGTATCAAAGCTGTTCTCATGCTTGTTAACTGGCGCCAAGCCCAGCGAATAGTTGCAAAGAATCCCATCACACGACCGGAATAAAGTTTGAGATAAGTGAACGTAAAGAATTAATTAAATGCAGCCATACGCCGGTAACCTGCAGTAGTCCGATGACGATAAGGAATATTCCACCAAATATCGTCAGTAAATTTCCCCGTTTGGAAATAAAGCGGCGAAGTTTCGCTGATTGATCAAAGAAAACTCCAACTAAAATAAATGGAACACCGATACCAAAGCAATATGCGACCGAGAGAATTGCCCCACGGAGAGCACTAGAGCTTTGAAATGAGAGTGCTTGGACTGCCCCAAGTGTTGGACCAATGCAAGGCGTCCACCCGATACCAAATAAAAAACCTAAAAGTGGTGCACCAACTAGTCCTGCTGTCGACTTCCATTGTGGTTTAAATGATCGATAAAACTTCTGATTAAAGAGGAAAATTACTCCCATACAAATTGTGAGTGCTCCAAGAAGAACAGATAACCACCTGGATCCATTTGCAATCTTTGATCCAAGTGATCCGAACAGAGCGCCATAGCTGATAAATAGAATGGAAAATCCACTCACAAAAAGTACGGCTCCTAGGGCAGTTCGCTTCTTATTTTTTACATCAGTCATGCCTGCTGAATAGGCAAGATAGCCAGGTACCAATGGCAATACACATGGTGAAAAGAAGGAAATAACGCCAGCGATCAGGGCAACAACCATAGCAAGAATCAAGTTACCACTAAAGATCTGATCAACGAAAAAGTTATGCATGAGGAGCGTCCTTAAGTACACGCATAATTAAATCAGTAAGCAATGCGGTAGTTACTTCACCGCTTACTCTTGCTGCCACATAGCCGTGTGCATCGATGATTAAAGTGGTAGGTATCGCATTTGGCACTAATGAATTGCGAAAGGAAGCAAGAATTGAGTCATCTGTAAAAACTGGGTATAAAATTTTAAATCGTTGAGTAAATGCAAGAGCTGAGGATGCGTTATCCCGAGTAAGAATTCCTGCGAACTGCACACCTTGAGCAGAATATTTTTGTGAAAAATCAGAGAGAAGTGGTGCCTCTGCCCTGCAAGGGGCGCACCACGATGCCCATATGTTTAAAACAGTTACTTTGTTATGTGCTAGTGAAATATTTCCATTTGAAAGGGTGGCACCAGAAATTATTGGAGAAAGTTTACGGGCATCTGATTTTACGTAAACTGCAACACCATTACCTTCAATAAATGCACTTTGGCTTGCTTTGGAGATGCCACCTGTGGAACAGCTGGTCAGTAATAAGGCAGTTGAGAAAATTACAATTGCCGATAGTATTTTTCTTTGCATTATTTTTTTACCGGCAATAAATGCTTAGCAGGTTCTGAATAACTAACTCCTTCGATTGCCCCTTCACTGTCAAGATGAAAACTTGTAATCGAAGCTAATGTGCACTCTCTTTTACGTGGATCATGAATCAACCTGCGGCCTTCAACTGCAGAACGTAAAATCCAAATAGGTAACTGATGTGAAACGCAAAATGCATCTTTGCCATTGGCGGCGTCTCTCGCCTCAAATAAACTTCCAAGCATCCTTGATATCTGCTCGCTATAAGGCTCACCCCATGATGGTTTCCATGGATTAACTAAATGCTTCCATGACGCAGGATGCAGCAAAACTCCTGAACCTAATTCAAATTTTTTACCTTCAAAAATATTTGATGCTTCTATGAGTTTCTGATCGGTTGTAATTTGTAAATGGTGTGCGGAGGCAAGTGGGGTTGCGGTCTCTTGCGCTCTTTGTAGCGGAGAGGCGTGTACTGCGCCGATATCAAATTTATTTGACCATTCTGCAACCGTCTTCGCCATCTCGTGACCACGCTCAGATAAATACCAACCGGGTTGACGCCCATAGAGAATTTTTTCAGGGTTATGGACTTCGCCATGACGCAGGAAGTGAATGGTGGCGGGCATGAGATAAGCATAAGCGAGGGCTAAAGTAATGACATGGCGGTTACCCAAAAGCGAGTCGCTTTCTTTGATGTAGACAACACATTGATGAGGGGTTCCTCACTTTTCTTCTTGAGTCGAGGTATGTACCAGCGTGGATTCTTCACAAAGAAAGATATCTCCAATTTTGTCATGGCCAATATTCGATACCGGCTCTCAGGAAACGAAAATATGGAAGAGATCGCGAAAATTCAGGCCTCTGCCTGTGAATTCTTCCGGGGGCACAGGGCGGATGTGATCGAGAAGATGGGTATTGAAGTTTATGACGAATATGTATCTCCAGCTTTATGGCAAGGAACAATTGAAATTGCAAATGAGCATCTAAAAAATAATGAAGAAGTTTGGTTAGTAACAGCCACTCCTCTTGACCTTGCAAACCTCATTGCAGAAAGACTTGGCTTTACTGGTGCGCTTGGGACGATTGCAGAAGTCAAAGAAGGTGTCTACACGGGCAAATTAATTGGACAACTTCTGCATGGCCCTAATAAAGCGATAGCAGTAAAGAAGTTAGCGCTTGAAAATAATATTGATTTAGCTCATTCTTATGCATACTCAGATAGTCATTACGACATTCCATTGCTCAGCACGGTTGGATATCCAAGAGCTATCAATCCTGATGCCCAGTTACAAATTCATGCCCTACGAAATAACTGGCCAATACATGACTTCCGCCGGGGCCGCATATTCAAAAAAATTATTGCCCCCACTCTTAGCCGTGCTATGAAGGTAACAACGCTCATCTCCCCTCGAAGCTGGAAAAAAAGGTAGACCTGTAAATAGGGGTGACAAAACTCCAGTAATGTAGGGCAGTTATGTCTTATTCATTAGCTGATGAGCTACGCATGCGTGCAGAGAGTGAAATCGCTCTGCTCTTTACTTTGCGTCCAGACCTCATCTCCCCTGTCCCACCTGACATGTCAGCACTTGCTGCGCGAGCAAATTCAATGCCAAGTGTGATGCGCGCTCGGGATGCACTTAATAAATGGGAAATAGACATACTGACTGCGATCTGCACACTTGGGGATCCTATTTCTCGCATGGAAGTACTGAGCATGACAAGTAAGGATGCCAAGCCGGCTGTTCTTTCGTTATGGCAACGGGCACTTATTTATAAAGACGGCGAGCACTATCGAGTTCCAAGCAATGTAAGAGTTGCGATAGGAGAGCATCCCGCAGGACTTGGCCCAACTACTACAAAGAAAATTGATTTTTCACTACTTGAAGAAGCACCAAAAGGAGCGACTGATTTATTGCAACGTATGGTTTGGGGACCACCAAAAGGACAAGTCACTGATGTAAAGAAGGCACCTCCAGCAATTAAGTGGCTTATAACAAATAATTTTCTTATTCCTTTTGACTCACAAACTGTTTTGCTACCAAGGGAAGTAGCGCTTCACTTTAGAGAAGGAAAAGTCTTCAAAGAGCTCCAGGCGATAGAGCCAACCATTACTGGCACTTCGAGGAAGCAAAAAGATATTAATTTGGCAGCAATTGCCAATATTGGAACCTTTATTAGATGGTGTGAAGAATTAGCTCATAACTGGTCAGATGAACCCCCTGTGGGCTTGAAATCTGGCGGGCTGGGCGTAAGGGACTTAAAGCGCACTTCTGAACACTTAGGAATATCTGAAAGTTGCGCGGCTTTTGTTGCTGAACTTTTATTTATTGCTGGATTAATTGTGATCGATACAGATGATCAGATTATGCCTACAAATGCTTTTGATATTTGGCTTACACGCAGTATTGAAGAACGATGGCATGCAATTGCTTCTCTGTGGCTTGAAACATCGCGCATGAGTGGGCTTATTGGAAAAACAGAGAATAAAAACATTTCGGCACTAGGTCCTGAGCTTGATAGAGCAGGTGTTAGTCTTATTAAAAGAAATACTCTTGAATTGCTGGAGAAAAACTTAGAGTTAGATCCTTCAATTGATTCTGTAAATATATGTATTCAATGGCTCACCCCTACGAGAGCTAACTCTGACTATGTTGAGTGGATATTACGAGAAGCTGAATGGCTTGGCATCACAGGACAAGGAGCTATCTCAAGCTTTGGAATCGCTTTGCTTAATAATCAAGATCTTGGAATAGAAACTGCTCTTCCAAAACCAGTTGATCATATTTTAATCCAAGCAGATAACAGCGCAATCGCACCTGGCCCACTCACTATTGAACTAGCAAATGCAATTGGAACAATTGCGGATATTGAAAGTCGTGGTGGGGCAACTGTTTATCGATTTAACGAAGCCTCTATCCGTCGAGGTTTAGATCATGGGCAAACTGGAAATTACATTCTAGATTTTCTCAAAAAAACTTCTAAAACACCTATTCCTCAGCCACTTGAATACCTAATAACTGATGTTGCAAAACGTCATGGCAGATTACGTGTTGGAAATGCCCACACATATCTGCGTTGTGAAGATGAAGGACTTATTGCTGAGATTCTCCATGACAAAAAACTTGAACCGCTACAAATGCGCAAACTTGCCCCGCAAGTATTGGTTTCAGATATCGAGATCAATGAATTAATGAATTCACTGCGCGAAGCTGGTTATTTGCCGGCTGCAGAAAACGCAACTGGTGTTCTAATTTCTGCGCCTCTTATTCGTCGCGCAAAATCTAGGCCAAAGCCTCCTAGAGTGGTAAGTGAAATATCAATACCCACTCAAGCAGTAATTAACTCTGCGGTAAAAGCCCTACAAGCTGGGGAGAAGGCAAGTTCACATAAGCCTCGTGATATTCCAAGAACAACAGCGAATGAAACTGTCGAGTTGCTTCATCAATATATTGAAGAGCGAGTAAGACTAACAATCGGATATGCAGATACAAATGGTGGCGTTTCAAACCGGCTTATCGATCCACTTTCAATCTCACTTGGAACCTTAGTTGCTCGCGACCATGCCACTGGAGAGATCACCCATTTCCGAATTCCCCGCATAACAGGCGTGGGTGTGGCTAATGAATAACCAGGTTGATGCGAATTACGGCAGACTACTACCATGACATTTCTCGCTGACTTACAAAAGCTGGTGGAATGCCAATCTCCTACTGAGGATTTGGCGGCTTGCCAGAAAGTTATGGAAGTAGCGAAAAAGATTGCAGAAGATAACTTGCCCGGTGAATCTGAGATAATCATTGAGTCAGGTCGCCCTGTTTTTTGGTGGGGTTCTAAGAATCCTAAAGTAGTTCTACTTGCTCATCTAGATACTGTTTGGCCTATTGATTCATTTACGCCGCTTTGGAAAGTAGATGGTGACAAAATCAGTGGTCCTGGAATTTTTGATATGAAAGCAGGATTTCTTCAAGCTTTATACGCACTTAAAGAAAATTCAAATGCTCACAAAAGCGTTGCGCTCATAGCTACCAGTGATGAAGAAACTGGAAGTAAGAGCTCTCGTGAGCTTATAACCCGTGTCTCTAAGGATGCTAAAGCTGTACTCGTCTTGGAATCATCGCTCAACGGAAAAGTAAAAGTGGGGCGAAAAGGTACATCCATGTATCAGATTAAAATTCACGGACGTGCTTCACATGCTGGTCTTGAACCAGAGAAGGGTATTAATGCAACAGTTGAGATTGCCGAAATTATTACTCAAATAGCAAAACTAGCTAATCCTGAGCATGGAACAACAATTGTTCCGACCAGGCTTGAATCTGGAACGACAACAAATACTGTTCCTGCTCTTGCAACGCTAGATATTGATTCGCGATCCTTTTCACTAGCAGAACTCGAGCGTTTAGATTCTGCTGTGAGGGCTTTAAAGCCAAAGCACCCAGATGCTCAGATTGAAATCACAGGTGGAATAAATAGACCTCCGCTTGAAACTACAGCAACTCAAAAGCTTTATGAAAAACTAGAATCCACAGCAAAAAAGATGGGTATGCCTCTAGTTGGTTCCGCGAGTGTCGGTGGAGCAAGTGATGGAAACTTCGCGGCTGCTGCGGGCGCGCCAACTCTTGATGGGCTAGGTGCAACAGGCGATGGCGCCCATGCAACACACGAGCATATTTTGGCATCAACTGTTTCAGACCGAATTTCACTATTAGCAGTATTTATTAAGGAGCTCATTAGTGAGTGATGGACCATTAATTGTTCAAAGTGATAAAACCCTATTACTTGATATTGACCATCCTCTTTCAGATGAATGCCGACGGGCAATAGCCCCATTTGCTGAGTTAGAAAAATCTCCGGAACACATTCACACATACAGACTTACGCCACTTGGTTTATGGAACGCACGAGCTGCTGGTCATGATGCAGAGCAAGTAGTAGATACTTTGCTTAAATACTCACGTTTTGCTGTCCCCCATGCATTACTAGTTGATATCGCAGAAACAATGTCCAGATATGGACGTCTACGACTTGAAGCACACCCAGTTCATGGATTAATACTGGTCTCAAATGACCCAGCAGTACTGAGAGAAGTTACACGTGGAAAGAAAGTTGCTCCCATGCTTGGGCTACAACTAGATGATGAAACTATTGTTGTACATCCTGGGCAACGTGGATTCCTCAAGCAGGCGTTGTTAAAACTTGGTTGGCCTGCAGAAGACTTTGCTGGGTACGTTGATGGCCAACATCATGAAATTGCTCTTCGTGAAGAAGGCTGGTCGATCCGCAAATACCAATCAATGGCGGCAGAAGGCTTTTGGCATGGTGGATCAGGTGTTGTAGTACTCCCTTGCGGTGCAGGAAAAACAATCGTCGGTGCAGCAGCAATGGCACATGCAAAAGCAACAACACTTATACTTGTAACAAATACTGTTGCAGCTAGACAGTGGCGTGATGAGTTATTACGCCGGACGACTCTGCACGAAGATGAGATTGGTGAATACTCTGGCGCTAAGAAAGAGATTCGACCAGTAACTATTGCAACATACCAGGTGATGACTATGCGCCGAGGTGGGGTATACGCCCACCTCGATTTATTTGATGCGATCGACTGGGGTCTAATCATTTACGATGAAGTACACCTCTTACCTGCACCTATTTTTAGGTTTACTGCTGACATTCAATCTCGTCGTCGTCTTGGTTTAACTGCAACTCTTGTGCGAGAAGATGGAATGGAAGGCGAAGTATTCTCTCTGATCGGTCCAAAACGTTTTGACGTACCTTGGAAAGAAATTGAGTCACAGGGCTATATCGCTCCGGCAGACTGCGTTGAAGTGCGTGTAACACTGACTGAAGAAGAGCGTTTGAACTATGCAACAGCTGAACAAGAAGATCGATATCGTTTTTGCTCGACCACCCTTACAAAGCGTAAGGTTGCCGTTGCACTTGCAAGACAGCATTCTGAGGATCAAGTTCTTGTCATTGGACAATATATTGATCAACTCGATGCTCTGGGTGAAGAATTGGGTGTTCCAGTAATTAAAGGAGACACGCCAGTTAAAGAGCGAGAGCGCCTGTTTAATCTTTATAGGGCGGGTGAGATTAAATGCTTGGTTGTATCTAAAGTTGCAAACTTTTCAATTGATTTACCTGATGCAACAATTGCAATTCAAGTTTCAGGGACATTTGGATCTCGGCAGGAAGAGGCACAACGTTTAGGACGTATTTTAAGACCTAAGGCTGATGGACGTGGGGCTCGCTTTTATTCTCTTGTCGCAAGAGACACGGTTGATCAAGACTTTGCACAAAATAGACAACGCTTCTTAGCCGAGCAGGGATATGCCTACCGAATTATTGATGCTGATGAGGTTCTTTCTAAAGAGTAGTAAATACTTTTTTAAATCTCTCTGGATCTACTTTGAAAAAATCGTGTGAAACTCCATTAATTAAAATAACCGGAACTTGTTCGCCATACTTATCTTCAAGCTCCTGATTTGTGTCTATAAATATTTCATCAATATCAAATACAAGTTCTTCTTGGAGTACTTCTAAAGTTCTGATAGCAGCTTCACATAGGTGGCAGCCATGCCTTGAATAGACCTGAACAGTGACCATATCTACCCTCCATTTGCAATTAATCTATGTATTTGCTGTGAAATTAGAGTACAAGCATTTACTACCCCATTTGCACAGTAAGATTTTTCACTATGCGGGCTAGGAATATCAGTACATCACTCCTGGTGTCGGCAACTCTCATTATCAGCCTTGCGCTTCCTGTTTCATCGGCTACAGCAACCACAGTTAAAGAAATCTCGGCAGGATGGTCCTATACATATGCTGCCCCAGGGGTAGCAAGCAAAATAGGGTCTACCTCCACCCCAACCTCAAACACATCTCATTTAAATACTGCAAGTACAATTAATGTCAGCTTTCAAAATGTTCCTGCAGAAGAACAAATTCCGATTCAAGCGGCAATCAACATTTGGTCAGATAACTGGAGTTCATCAACACCTGTAAACGTAACAGCATCTTCGCAGGTTGAAACGTCTGCCGGCGTGTTAGCTTCTGCTAGCGCGGTTAATTATTTTAATAATTTCCCAGGTGCCCCAGATCAAACTGTTTGGTATTCATCTGCAATGGCAAATGCCCTTTCTGGTAAAGATTTAGATCCAACAAGCCCTGAAATTAGAATCAATATTAATGCTGCGATGCAGAATCTTTTCTATCTTGGTACAGATGGTAAGTGTCCACCTAATCAATATGATCTTGAGTCCATAATTCTTCATGAGTTTGCACATGGGTTAGGTTTTATCTCTAACGACGTTTACTACCCAGAGACTGGGATTGGACAGCTAAATCGCCCAACACCATTTGACGCATTTTCAATAACACCCGATGGAAGTCGCTTAATGGATTTACCTTCACCCTCAACACAACTTGGGCAAGCATTTCAAAATACTTTAGTATGGAATGGTCCGATTGGAATTGCGGCAAATAATAGTATGAAGCCTGTTCTGTTTACTCCAAATCCATACCAGCCTGGTTCTTCAGTAAGCCATTTAGACCAAGTAATATTTCAAAACTCTGGGCCCAATGCTCTCATGACCCCAAGTTGGCCACCAGGAGCAGTCTTTCGAAGTCCGGGGCCGATTGTGCTTGGGATGCTCCAAGATATGATGACAAAACCGCCCGGAGGTAAACCTGCAGGGCTACCTAACCAACCTCGTAATGTTCGGGCGCTCGTTGGTGATAAATATGCAATTATTAATTTTGACCCACCAGATAATGCTCGAACCTCACCTGTTGATTCTTACACTGTAAAAGTTGATGGCAGTTCAAGTATTTTTACAGGTACTAACAGTCCTATAAAAGCCACAGGATTAAAAAATGGTGTTTCATACACATTTACTGTTACCGCGGCAAATCAATCTGGTACATCGTCAGGGACAAAAAGTAACTCAATTACCCCACAACAAGGCTGGGTTTCTACTGCTATAGACCCCGCAGCTGATGCAAAATATCTAGCAACAACAACATTTCAAGGAAAACCTGCAGTTATTTACAGCAACTCTAAAGTCGGGAACATAACACTTGCGACGTGGAGCGCAGGTAAATGGAGCAAACAAATCATCGATGGGAACTCAGATACATCTGGAAGAACTACCGATGACGTATCTGGTTATATCTCTGTTTGCACTTCAGCACCGGGCAAAACTCAGCGCTTAGATGTCTTCTACGGTGATGTAACAAAGAAATGGCTTCGTTATGCGGGATATAACGGGAAAAAATGGAAATACAGCATTGTTGATGGCAATGGCCCAATTATCAATGACTATAAAGATATTAGCCGTGTCCGCACGTCAAGTGATGTAAGTGGGGCGAGTGCTTGCGTTGATACACCTGATGGTCTGCAAGTTTTTTATCGTGACCAAAGCCAGGGAATTATTTTGGGAGCAGTTCAATCTTCAGGAATTTGGCAATACGAATTAGTTGATGGAGACCGCGCTGCTGATGGTCGTACAACAGGTGATGTTGGATTCCATATGCGGGCTCTCAATATCGATTCAGATATTTATTTAATTTACGACTCTGTTTTGCAAATTAACCAACAAAAGCAACCAGTCCAAGAAGCAGTTCGTTTAGCAACCCGTGGAAGTGCTTTACCTGAAGACTGGGCCTACTCCACACTAGATTCATATTCTAGTGGTGTAGTTATCGCCGGATATGACGTAGGACTTGTTAATCTTGCTGGACATATCAAGGCAAGTTGGATGGCATCAACTGGTATATCACTTCCAGACGCCGATAGCATTCGCTACGTAGATGTAGCTAGTCCCGCTAAAGTAAATCAAGTTAGTTCTGGAATATTTGGAACACCTGCCGCGCCAATGCAAACCGATGGAAAAAATATTCTTTTTAACTGTCAGGCAAGACTATGTAGCCTAAATACTACGAGCAGAATAGTTTCACTTGTAACAGCATCAAATGTTTCCAACTCAGGTAAAGTTGAATGGATTAACTTAGGTGGGATTAAGTATGCTCTTGCTGGAATTAATGGAAAGTTGATTGCTTACAAGCTTAAATAAAATTATTTTGTATTAAGCAAAAGCAAGTTATATGTTCCCTGATCACTATTTGCTAGTACCAATCCGAATCCTGGTTGATATTTGAGAGAAACCAAAGAACCTGAAAATGTATAAAGCCCTATCATCCCACCTTTGGTTAAACTCTTGATAAGAACTGATGTCTTCCCATGTGGTTTAAAGGCAGGAATCCCAGAGATTGCCTTCGATGTTGCAAAGCTTTGCCAACTATAAAGGGAACTCTTCATGAGAGTTACTGCTTTGTTGAGAGCATTCTTTTGCTTAGCTAATTTAATTTGCGATAACCCCGTCGTGCCTACTATTGATTCAAATGTATTTGCACTTGAACTATTACTAACTCCCGTGACCGTAATCTTCTTTAGTTTCAAAGTAATTGCGCTCGGGATGAGAACATCTGTTGAATCAGCCGAGTAGGTATTAAGGAGTGATCCACTTGGGCTAATCTCCCATATAACAAGACGCTTTAAGCCACTAGTTGGTGGCGTGACTGGCTCTACTTGGATTTGGGAAGGATTAAGGGTATTTGGTGGCAAAGGTGTTGACGTTACTTGTGGCGCTGGTATGGCAGTTGCGCCTGCTACCCAAATATTACCGAGTGAATCTATATAACCTGCTGTGGCCACATCATCTAGTTCAGTGCCAAGGCGTAGATTCCATAACTGTTGGCCTGTATAGCTCACGGCAGATATAAATCCGTCACTAGAGCCACCAAGTGCTGGCGCAGTTACAAATGTTGAAGTTGATGTTTCGATCGTCCCAATAAGAAAGACACCTGAACTGTTGGTTAGAACATCTGAGATTTGATCGCCGCCAGATAACGGGATCGCAAAAGAAATCGGCAAGGTCGTTACTACGATAGGTTTTTTGACTGCATTCGCAGTATTTATATTAACTAGCAATAAAAAAGCTAGCGCCGTAATAAAGTTCTTTTTCACGCCAGTTCGTGCGAACGATCTGCTGCTGCTTTCATAGCACGTGCAACTAAGTCTTGTAGTTTTCCTTCATTAAATACTGCTAGTGCTTCGGCAGTCATTCCTTTAGGACTTGTTACATTCTCACGTAATGTTGATGCACTTTTGCCAGATTCAGCTAACATTTTTGCTGCGCCAACAATAGTTTGGGTAACTAACTCTGTAGCAACTTTCTCACTAATTCCCATTTTTACAGCTCCGTTTACAATTGCCTCAACAAATGCAAAGAAGTAAGCAGGGCCAGACCCACTTGTTGCTGCTGTTGCATCTTGTAAATCTTCACTCACTTCAATCACCTTTCCACAGCCTAATAAAATTTCCCGTAAATACTCTAAATCACTTTCTTTAACGCTTTTACCAGCCGAGATAATTGACATTCCTTCACCGAACATCATTGGAGTGTTTGGCATTACTCGAATAACTGACTGTTTAGGATTTAGGGCAGCTTCTAGAAGCACAGTTCTCTTGCCAGCCAAGAAGGACACAACTACGGCACTTGGATTTACGGAGGGTGCAATCTCTGTGAGCAATTCATCAAGTCCTTGTGGCTTCACTGCAAGCAACAAAATATCTGACTCTTTTGCTAGGGCGATATTTGAAGCAGACTTAACCTGGTACTTCTTTTCAACCTCAATTTTACGCTCTGTACTACGCACGGAAAAACAAATCAGCTCTTGAGGGACGCCTGCCTTGATCAATCCTGCAAGTACAGCTTCACCCATATTGCCAACCCCGATGATGCCGACTCGTGAAGATTGGATTTTTAAGTTCGCCACATACAGAGCCTACCCAATAGACTCTCACACTATGCCTGAGGTAAAAGATGGTTTCGCTCGTGACTTTGTTGAATTTGCCGATCCTGCAAAACCAGAGGAGATCTTCCGCTGTGACCTTACCTGGCTAACCTCATATTGGACATGTATTTATGGTGCTGGATGCTGTGGAATTGATGCAGATAAGCCAGACGCAGGATGTTGTTCTGATGGAGCATATTACTCAGATGAAGAAGATGAGGCACGAACCCAAAAAGTCGCTACTCGTCTCACGCCAGAAATGTGGCAGTTCTACGATGAAGCACAGCCAAAGAAAAAAGGCGGCAAGCTTAAGATTTCGGAAGTTGGGTTAGATAGTGATCGCAAGACTCGTAAAGTAAATGACTCTTGTATTTTCTTGAATCGAATGGGCCATGCAGCACCTGGATTTACAGGTTCATTTGGCTGTGTATTACACCACCTTGCAGAAACAGAAGGAGTGCATTTCGTCGAAACAAAACCAGATGTTTGCTGGCAGCTACCAATCCGCAGAAGTTTTGAGACAAGAGAATTTGGTGATCAAGAAATTTCAGTAACCGTTATTGGTGAGTATGAGCGACTTGCATGGGGCGATGGAGGAAAAGATTTTGCTTGGTACTGCACTGCAAATACTGAAGCTCACGTTGGACGTGAACCTGTTTATAAATCTAATAACAATGAACTCATTGCCCTCATGGGCCCAGAAGCTTACGCGGAGTTAGTAAAGCACTGTGATGCTCGTGTTCAAGCAATCGCGGCAACAGCAAAGAAACAACGCAAGCGTGAACTTCCACTATTCCAAATTCACCCAGCAACAGTTGCAGCTCGTGGCCAAGGCACCCGCTAAAGATCCTTTCCGCTGCGCTGAATGCGGATGGACATCAACAAAATGGGTTGGCAGATGTGGTGAATGCCAAGCTTGGGGAAGTG
This sequence comes from uncultured Actinomycetes bacterium, assembly GCA_903899145.1. Taxonomy (GTDB): domain Bacteria; phylum Actinomycetota; class Actinomycetes; order Nanopelagicales; family Nanopelagicaceae; genus PALSA-747. The sequence goes on along the minus strand of CAIUHY010000120.1, from coordinate 2,677 downwards.
TTGAAGAGATTGCCGCGCCAAAGAAACTTTCGCTCGTTCCTGGGGCCGTTTCGCAAAACGCAATACCAATCGGTGAAGTAAATTTAGAGAACGCAAAAGCACGCTCAAGTGGCGTAAGTGAATTAGACCGAGTACTTGGTGGTGGCTTAGTGCCAGGAGCGGCAATTCTTCTCGCAGGTGAACCAGGTGTAGGTAAATCAACGCTTCTACTCTCCGTTGCTGCACAATCTGCTAAAGAGAAGATGACTGCTCTTTATATAAGTGGTGAGGAATCGGCCTCGCAGGTTCGTTTGCGAGCTGAACGCTTAAATGCAATTGATCCAAATCTGTGGTTAGCAGCAGAGAATGAATTAGGTTCTGTCATTGCTCATATTGACGCAGTTAAACCAGAGTTGCTTATCATTGACTCTATTCAAACAATTTCAAGTAACGCAGTCGATGGTGTGCCTGGTGGAGTAACTCAAGTTCGAGAGATTGCTGCTGCGCTTATTAGAATTGCAAAAGACCGAAATATCACTTTAGTACTTGTTGGACATGTGACTAAAGATGGGTCAATTGCTGGCCCTAGGTTACTTGAGCATCTAGTTGACGTTGTTTTAAATTTTGAAGGTGAGCGCCACTCTCGCTTACGCCTTATCCGTGCGATAAAGAATCGCTTTGGAGCATCTGATGAAGTTGGATGCTTTGATATGAGTGAATCAGGCATAACAAGTTTGACTGATCCCACAGGTTTATTTACAACTAGGCATAGTGAGCCAGTCCCAGGCACCTGCGTAACCGTGGCACTAGAAGGACGTAGGCCATTACTTGCCGAGATACAAGCACTTGTTGGGACTCCAGTTGCCGAGGGTCGCGATTTTGGAAACTCCCGTAGGGTCACATCAGGCTTAGATACTCCTCGAACTGCAATGACACTCGCTGTTCTTGAACTTCGCGCAAACATTAGACTCTCTGGCCGCGATGTATACGTTGCGACAGTTGGTGGAATGAAAATGAATGAGCCTTCTGCGGATCTTGCGGTAGCACTTGCTGTTGCATCTGCTGCAAAAGGATTAGCACTCCCTGCAGATCTTGTTGCGATTGGTGAAGTTGGGCTTGCCGGTGAAATTCGCAAAGTAACTGGTGCGCAGCAGCGAATTGCTGAAGCCGCTCGTCTTGGATTTAAGCGCGCAATAGTTCCGGTAGGTTCTGATCTAAAAATTACTGGAATTGAAATTATGGAAGTTGCTCGTCTTGAACAAGCGATTGCTAAAGTAAAAATCAACTAAAAGATATTCTCGTGAAACAAGCTGTAGTACTTCGTTGGTTTGATAAAAACAAGCGTGATTTGCCTTGGCGCGATACAACTCCTTGGGGTGTCATGGTGAGTGAGTACATGCTTCAACAAACGCCCGTAAATCGGGTATTACCAATCTGGACTGAGTGGCTCACCCGTTGGCCGACTCCTCAAGACTTAGCAGCTGCAAAGAAAAGTGATGTTATTAAAGCTTGGGGGCGTTTAGGCTATCCGCGAAGGGCTCTTCGATTATATGAAGCAGCAAGAGAAATCAGCAAGAATTTTAATAATCAAGTTCCTAAGGCAATCGAAGACCTTCAATCACTTCCTGGAGTTGGTGACTATACGGCCGCAGCAATTGCAGCATTTGCTTATAACGAATCCTCTCTTGTTTTAGATGTAAATATCCGCAGACTTTTTTCGCGAGTAATTGACGGCGAACAATTTGCAACATCAGCCCCAAGTAAGACCGAACGTAAACTTCGTTATGAATTAATTCCAAATGATGGTGCGAAATGGGCAGCTGCAACAATGGAGCTAGGTGCCCTCATCTGTACTGCGCGTAATCCCCTCTGTGACAAATGTCCACTCAAGAAGGAGTGCTCATGGCGTGAAAGGGGCTATCCAGAATCTGAAATCAAAAAGAAATCTCAAGGATGGGCAGGGACTGATCGTCAATGTCGCGGAGTAATTGTGCAGGCGCTGAGAGAGAATCAAAAGCAAACAAAAGGTGCACTTAAAAAAATCTGGCACGATGAAACGCAAGTGGAATTAGCCCTAAAAACACTACTTGCCGATGGCCTTATTGAGGCAACCGGCAAGAGTTATCAATTACCTAATTAGTTAGAAGTTGGTGCGCTTTCTAGGTCACCAGGAGTATCTGGCATCGCAGACTTAACGACACCTTTGAAGGTAAAGATTTCCTTTTCGCCTTCAACAGCAACGTCAACAAGTGTAATTTCACCTGGTTTTACATCACCAAACAAAATCTTCTCAGAAAGCACATCTTCTATCTCACGTTGAATTGTTCGACGAAGTGGACGCGCTCCAAGTAGTGGGTCATATCCACGCTTTGCAAGCAGTAGCTTTGCTGCCGATGTGAGCTCAATACCCATATCTTTCGCACGAAGACGCTCGTCCAAGTTAGCAATCATAAGATCAACAATTTGAATAATTTCATCTTCAGATAGTTGATGGAAGACAACAACTTCATCAATACGGTTAAGGAATTCAGGGCGGAAATGATTCTTGAGTTCATCGCCAACCTTTGCCTTCATACGCTCATAGTTTCCAAGTGCATCATCTGCGTTATGGAATCCAAGGCCTAGGCTCTTTGAAATATCGCGAGTTCCAAGATTTGTGGTCATGATGATCACGGTGTTCTTGAAATCAACTACACGT
>CAIUHY010000119.1 GCA_903899145.1 uncultured Actinomycetes bacterium | reverse complement strand
TTTAAAGACCTCCGTGTTGAGAGGGCATCCGAAGAGGCGGTAGGTGAACAGATACAAGGAAAGCGTACCTCTAAAAAGGCACATAACCAGAATATCTACAAGAAAAATTATTTAAATTGCGAAATGTTTCTTGGAGCCTCGGGCCGGGATTGAACCGGCGACCTGCCCATTACGAGTGGGCTGCTCTACCACTGAGCCACCGAGGCACTGCTTAATGGTGCCTAAACTACAGAACTAAATTAGTCGAGGCGAACTTCACCCTTGTCGCTCTTAACATGAATTGCGACAATCCCTGTCTCTCCATCATTTACAGATGGATCGATCCAATCAATAATTACTCCTTCTAGCCCGGCAACAATTTCATCTGTGAACCATGACTCATCTAGCCGACCTTTAGCGGCAACCTCAATCTTTGTAATTTCAGATGCTGGGCGCCCTTCTTGTGAAGGGTGATCAGATGTAAGCCATTGAATAAAGAATGGTAATTCTGGTTGATTAGCCATCTCAATGACTCCAATTTGTTTCCACTTCAGATCGCTTCCGTCGGGACGAGTACGGTGCCCATCAAGTGCTTGCCTACCAAATTTATCTTCAATTGGTTTTATATCTTCCGTTGAAAAAACCCAAGTGAGCCAACCACCACCTTCATTTGCTTTCTTTGAAACAGCTTTGCCCCACGGTGTTGATTCTGTTGCAGGGTGGTCAAGTGGACATACAACTTCAACATAACGATGGTTCTTCAGTGGCGCTGTAAAATTACGAGTTCCAAAACGAGGATGAATACCGCCATCAATAAAGGAGGTGCCAAGTTTGGCACCGAGCCTTTGAACTGTGTCAGCAAGTTGATCGTGGCTGGTTACATATGAGACATGGTCTAAGCGCATAGGGAAATAATGCCGTATCCAAAGGGGTGCTTTTTACCAACTTCCCTGCACTATTTAGCGCAGTACAGGTCAGATTCTGGGGAAATTCCAGTCAGTAGGTACTTATTCATAGCGTTATCCACGCAGGTACTGCCACGGTTTGCTCCTGTATGGCCGTCCCCATTAAGTGTAATCAGAGTGCTATCTAATAAATCTTTATGGAGTGCCTGTGCCCATGCATACGGTGTCGCAGGATCGCGCGTAGTACCGATAACTAACATTGGATTAGTTTTGAGGTCAGCCAGTGTTGGTTTAAGAACAGGCTTTGCTTGCCAATAATTACACGAAATACCGGCATAGACTAAATATGGTCCGAACACTGGAGCAACTGAAGCAAAGTTTATTTCATCTGCTTGCATCTGCTTAATTGTTTGCGTATGAGGAAAATCTAAACAGGAAACAATTTGAGAAATATCATTTTGGTTTGAAGAGTAATGGCCATTTTTTTCCCTCTGGTTGTACTGATCAGCAAGATACATAAGATGCTTACCATTATTTTGGTGAATAGCTTGATTGAGTGCTTTTTTTAGCTCTGGCCACCCAGATTGAGGATCATAAAGCGCATATGCAAATCCAGTAACTGTTAACGATTCAGTAAGTTTTCTTGTTCCGACCATGAGAGGCGTTGTATGGGCTTTTTTAAGTAGATCAAAAATATCTTGTAATTTGAATGACTGATTTGATTTTAAGAAGGAATTTAACGCTGTATCAAATCCTTCCGCTTGGGCAATGTCTTGGTCCCTTGTAGAAAGATTTGGATCTACTGCGCCATCTAAAACTATTCTTCCTGTTTTATCTGGGAAGAGTGCTGCATAAAGCGTGCCCATGAAAGTTCCATATGACTTGCCGATGTAATTAAGTTTTGGTTGATGCAAGATAGCGCGCAAAATATCCATATCTTTTGCGCTCTCTAGCGTTGAATAGTGTCCAAGGCGAGTACCAGCAGCTTTGGCGCATGATGTAGCGATGAGCTTGTTATCGTTAATAAGCATAGTTAAATCTTCAGGAGTTTGAATCGTGCCGCCATCTGCATTTATTTGATCTTCTTGCGCATCTGTTAGGCAACGAATTGGCTGACTGAGATTAACCCCGCGTGGGTCAAAGCCGACTATGTCGTAAGCGTCTTCGATAGATTTGGAGACGATGGAATCAGCTCCAAATGCATAATCAACGCCAGAGCCTCCAGGACCACCGGGATTAACAAAAAGCGCACCGAGTTTTTGGCTTGGGATATTTGCGGGGTGGACAAGAATTTTGAGCTCAAATGTGTTCGCATCAATATGGTTGTAATCGACAGGAACTTGAAAACTCGCGCATGTAAAGCTTGTTTCACATGGCTTCCAGTCGAGAGTTTGTGTTTGGAATTTTTGTAATGTCCACTGAGTAGTTTTCTTCTGGTGCTTCACTTGATAAGCGCCGAAACCTAATGAAAGGACAAAACCCAGAGTCAGTATTGTTGCTATGAACTTTTTTGACTTCTTACTTTTTATAAATCCCATAGCTCTTTCTTATCGCAATTGAACCATCATGGCTTCGATGGTCAGTAAGGGGGCAGCATTATGCCCAAGATTGACACGGGTCTTCATGATAACTTCTAACTTCCTTAAAGTATCTTCGGCGGCGGTTGAGTGTGCCATCTTTGTTATCTGATCGCTCATCTCCCTGTTGATAAAAGAATCTGTACCCCCAGATTGTGCAAGCATCACATCTCTATAGAAAGTAGCAATATCTAGAAGGGCAGCATCCAAATAATCTCTCATCATTCTGGTCTGGCGTGACTTTTGCTCTTTCTCAAGCTCCTTTAGTGCTTTTGCTCCACCTGCAACTACTCGACTACCTTGCTGACCCCACGCCTCTTTTAATTGCGCACTCTCAACATCGTTACGTTTTTCCGCATCATCTTCTGCTGTGCTCTTTGCCGCATCCACAAGGCTTGCTGCTGCTTTAAATGCTGATGCAATATCTGTGATAGACAAAGGTAACTTAAGAATATCTTCACGCCTGGTACGTGCATCTGGGTGATTAGCTAAGTATCTAGCTTTCCCAATATGACCTTGTGAAGCGCGAGCAGATGCCTGAGCAATATTTGCTGAAACCATTTCACTTTCTAGGAGCTTTACAACAGCGCTAATAGAGGGAGTGCGAAGAGTGACATTGCGTGTACGAGAGCGGATCGTTGGCAAAACATCAGTAAGAGTTGGGGCACATAAAAGCCAAACCGTACGCAGCCCTGGCTCTTCAATTGCTTTAAGTAGCGCATTGCCTGCTGATTCAGTCAACCGATCACAGTCTTCAATAACAACAACTCGGTATGGCGCAATCGCTGGAGCCCACGAAGCACGTGTGATTAATTCACGCACTTCATCAATCTTGATGGATAAACCTTCTGTGCGAATAAGTTCGACATCACCATGACTACCTTTTAAAGCAGTAACGCAGTCAATACACGTCCCGCAACCATTTTTAGAACAGACAAGGGCTGCAGCAAAAGCAAGAGCGGCGTTACTGCGCCCAGAGCCAGGAGGGCCAGTAAAGAGCCATGCGTGTGTCATACCTTGGGTTTTATCGGCATCATCTTTTGCTGAGGTGACCGCATCTTTAAGAATTGAGACTGCTTCGCCCTGATCAATGAGTGAATCATATATAGACATTATTTTTGCTTTTTGTCGTGGTTAATCTTCAAAAGTTGAATGTGTGAAACACGTTCATTAATTTGCCGACTAATATCTACTTCGGCTTGCGTCGCATCAACAACGAAATAACGTTCTGGATCAACGTTGGCAAGGTTAAGAAATTCACGCCTCACGCGTTCATGAAAAGTGAGTGATTCTTGCTCAATCCGATCTGCTCCATCTAAACGGGCAAGACCCTTCTCTGCTGGAATATCTAAAATAATTGTGAGCGTTGGGGTAAGTGATTCCGTTGCCCAACGAGAAATACGCGCAACTTCTGATGGTTGCAGAACTCTGCCCGCGCCTTGGTAAGCAATTGATGAGTCAAGGTAACGATCGGTGATAACCACTTGTCCCGCTTCAAGTGCGGGGCGAATTGTTGAATACACATGATGCGCGCGATCTGCTGCATAAAGTAGAGCCTCTGATCGTGGGCTAATTGCACCTGTTGCTGGATCAAGAAGAATTGTGCGCAAATTCTTACCAAGTTCGGTTCCACCTGGTTCGCGCGTTGTGAGAACTTGCTCGCCGATACTTTCTAAGTATTTCTTGAGTAACACAGTTTGGGTTGATTTACCGCTGCCTTCTCCACCTTCAAATGCAATAAATACACCAGTATGTGATTGGCCTGTAATGCCACCTAACTCACCACGGAAAGCTGACATCACGTCAGAGAAGAAGGAAACGGTAGGACGATCTTTCATCCGCTTATAAGAAACGGCCCCAACAATCATTCCAAGAATTCCCGCGCCAAACATTGTGAATGCTGCTCCGTCATAATTAAAGGTATGTTTAAGAATAATAAACGTGTGGCGCCCAATTGCTGCAGCAATAATGGGAGCAATTGCTAAAACAAGGACAAGTGACACTCGGATAAGTGACTGTACGAAGGCGAAAATGCGGCCTCGGACTTCATTTTCCACTTCCATGCCAAGCATCGTGAAACCTGTTACCCATGAAAGACCTGCAAATGCTCCAAGGAACACGGTCAAGATAAGTGCAAGGACAAGGTTTGAAACAAGTGAAAGTACAACTAAAAAGGCAGAAGAAACAGTCAGGGCTGCTCCAAAAATACGGCGTCTTGAGAATTGGCTAAACAACTTAGGGCCAAGTGCAATTCCAAGTGCTAAACCTGTAAAGACAGAGCCAAAGAGAACTCCGTATGCGGCATCACCCGCACGCAAATCACCAACAAATGTTCGAGCAAGTCCTATGACAGCGCCTGCGGCAAAAAATGCACCGAGCATCCCAAAAATTAATCCTGAAATAATTTTAGATTTTGATACAAACTTAAATCCTTCAGAAAGTGATTTACCGATGTTCTCACTCTTTGTACTTAAGGCTGCAGGACCTTTTGGAATAGAGTGAAGTCTGAAAACCACCCAAGCTGTGTATAAGAATGAA
>CAIUHY010000118.1 GCA_903899145.1 uncultured Actinomycetes bacterium | reverse complement strand
TCCTGATTCGGCCATTGGCCGCTTTCGAGGAGCAGATCCAGATGGTTTAGTGCGTGCACTCGATGCAATGGCACCTAAGAAGATTGTTTTAGGTGAGGTCTTTCGAAGCTCACCTGAAATTACAGATGTTGTGATGGAAGTTTCTTCTCATTTTAAAGGAGCATCACCTGCTCGCTTAAGAAAGAGTGTGGTGAGCAAGGAGGCGAGCAGTGTTGATTTAGCAAAGCTTTCTGGGGTGAGTGAAGAAGCAAATTACATTGCACATGCTTTTAAATCAGCACACCTGCGCACTGGCCTACCATGGTCAGAGATGGCGGTAGTTGTTAGAGCTCCTGGCAAAGAGGTAAGTGCACTGCAACGTGCTTTTGCTCTGAATGCAATTCCACTCAGCGTTGATGCAACGGCTCTTGCTCTTGCTGATAATCCAGCGGTAACACCACTTCTTGCACTTGCTCAGGTTGTAATAAGAGTGAATAGAGGTACAAAACTCACTACATCTGATTGGCCAATGCTTGAGGAGATCTTGCTCTCTGAATACGGGGGAGCAGATGCACTACAACTTCGACAAATTCGCCTTGCTCTCTCAAAGGTACGTGATGACAAAAGAAGCACAACAGAGATGATGCTCGATGCACTAGTGCAGCCAACTGCTCAATTACCGTGGGAGCAGATACTTCCGCTTAAACGTGTCAATGATTTAATTGCTGCAGGCAAAAAAGCAGCACACTTTTCACGTGATGTTGGTGATTTAATCTGGGCGATTTGGGATTGCGCAAAAGACTACGAAGGTAATCCACTTGCCAATGTGTGGCGCCAAAGAGCGCTTGCCGGCGGTTCAAAAGGAGCACAGGCAGATCGAGATTTAGATGCAGTCATTCAACTCTTTGAATCCGCACGCCGCTTTACAGAACGCAACGTTGATTCAACTCCGCAACTATTTATTGATCAATTACTCGATGAAAGAATCCTTTCAGACAGCATCACATCTAGTGCTCAAAGGGAAGAAGTTGTTTCTCTTCTCACGGTTCACGCAGCAAAGGGACTTGAGTGGGAATTAGTTGCGGTAGCTGGTCTGCAAGAGGGTTCATGGCCAAACTTAAAAGAGCGTGGCTCACTTCTTGGCTCAGATCGCCTAGTGGAATCAGTACGAACAGGGCTCACCACTCATAGTGAGATTGCAGCAGCATCAGCAGCTGGTTTGTTGGAAGATGAAAGACGCTTGTTGCATGTTGCTCTTTCACGCGCAAAATCACGGCTGATTGTTACTGCGGTTGCTGAAGAAGATTCTGCCCCCTCTAGGTATTTTGAAGAATTGTGCGAGAGCGTGCTTGGTTTTGGTTCCGATGAACTTAAATCTTCCGTTCCAAGGTCTCTAACTAGCCAAGCACTTGTCGCAACGCTGCGGCGCGAAGTTATGCAAGGAGATGAATTTTCTGCATCATTGCTTAAATCGCTCTCTGATGGTGGGATAAAAAGTGCGGACCCAGATCAATGGCTAGGTGCAAAACGACTCAGCGTTGATACACCGATAGTTGACGCAGATCAAAAAGTATATGTCTCACCAAGCAGCCTTGCCTCTTTTGATGACTGCGGACTGAAATGGTTCTTAGAAAAATCAGGTGCACAAGATGGTGATTCCACCGCGCAATTACTAGGTGTTGCTATTCACTTCATCGCTTCCCAGGTAGCAAAGAATCCAGATCTGAGCGCGCAAGAAGGGATTGCTCAACTCACTGATGCATGGCCTGTTGTTGATCAAAATGTTGGTTGGTATAAAAAAGAGCAGCTAGAAGTTGCATCTGAGATGATTCGCCGTTTCTTTGAATGGAATGAAAAGAATCCCCGTAAGTTAGCTTTTGTTGAAAAAAGATTCACAGCAGAACTTGGCAGAGCAGTTCTGAGTGGCTCCTTAGATCGATTAGAGGTTGATGAGAATGGAAAGTACTTTGTTGTTGATTTGAAGACCGGCGGTACTTTTGATACTCAAGAAGATGTTCGGACAAATAAACAATTAAGTGCTTATCAATTAGCTGTAACAGAGGGTGCAATTGAAGGCGTTGATGGGGGGTCAGAGACAACTGGGGCAGGACTTTTATATCTAGCGAAAACAACGATTAAAAATGAAACTGTCGACCAAGGCGCAATTATCCCCGATGTTATTAAAGAAGAGATTAAGGCAACTGCAGAAGGTATGGCAGCTGCGACTTTTAAAGCTGTCATAAACAAACGTTGCCGCACATGCGCTCTTAAAGGAATATGCCCACTTCAAACACAGGGTCGGAGTGTGATTGAGTAATGATTAGCGCAATTGAAATTACCCAAGCACTTGCAAGCAATGGGGGCAAGCTGATTCTTCCTACTGATGAGCAGCGGGCAATTATTGAATCTACTCATATGGGTCCAACTGTCATTATTGCTGGCGCCGGTTCGGGAAAGACAGAGACGATGTCGCAAAGAGTGCTCTGGCTTGTAGCAAATGGGATCATCTCTCCGAATGAAATATTAGGTCTTACCTTTACAAGAAAAGCAGCAGGTGAACTTTCACAACGCATTAGAAAACGTCTTAAGCAACTACGCAAGGCTGGTCTTATTCCCCAAAGCGAGGAGGGAACTATTGCTCCTGATATCACTGTTGATGTTTCTACCTATCACTCATATGCAGGACGCATTCTGGTTGAACATGGCATTCGTATTGGTATTGATGCAGATATTGAACCGCTCGGTGAAGCAGCGGCTTGGCAACTAACAAATCAAGTAGTTAATAGCTTTGCTGAAGTTGATTATGGGATTTTTCATAAGCCTGCCCATATTGTTGAAGCGGTACTGAACTTGTCAAGTGAGATTGCAGAACATAACCAGAGCGTTGAATCTATCCGCGCTGGTTTGATTGAACATTTGGAAGATTTCCAGAAAATTACTTCAGGATCAAATGATGAAACAAGATCAGCGATTGAGATCATGAAGGAGCGTTTGGCAATCTTGCCTATGATTTTGAAGATCGATCAGCACCGCCTTGAACATGGGGATCTAACCTTTAACGATCAGATGTCATATGCAGCAAAACTAGTGGAACAAGTCCCTGAAATTAGTGAGATCGAACGCGCCAAATATAAAGTAGTTCTCCTAGATGAGTACCAAGATACTTCTTATAGTCAAGTGCGCTTTTTGTCCTCTTTGTTTGGAAGTGGCCATGCTGTTACAGCGGTAGGAGATCCCAACCAAGCAATTTATGGCTGGCGCGGTGCCTCAACACAAACACTTGAAACTTTTGCAGAGCACTTTGGGAAAGATTGCAAGACCTTTGATCTTCTCACGACATGGCGTAATGACAAGAGAATTTTAGAGTTTGCAAACACTGTTATCGGGAGCAGCTCGGCATCAGTGAAGCCACTTGTTCCTAGATCAACCGCCGGTGAAGGTGAAGTTACCTGCGGTCTTTATCTCACACTTGGTGATGAAGCGGAAGCGATTGCTAAGTACATGGCTGACTTATGGAATGACCCAAAACGCCTAGAGTTGCCAGAAGATGCACGTAGTAGCTTTGCTGTTTTAGTTCGCACTAAAAGTTATATTCCTCAAATTGAAATGGCACTACAAAACGCTGGACTTCCAACAGAAGTTGTTGGCGTGGGGGGCCTTGTTCATATCCCTGAAATTGCAGACATTATTGCTCTTCTTCGCACAGTGACATTCCCCGATGCTGGAACTGCGCTTGCTCGTTTGCTCATTGGACCACGGTTAGCACTGGGTCCTAAAGATCTTGCGGCGCTTGGCTCATATTCCAGAGATATAGCAAAGAAGTCACAGGTCAGACGCAGCGATAAATTAGAAGAAATTTTAGAGTTAGGTAATGACACAGTTCTTGAAGCAGATGATTTTGCTATTGGTTCAATCATTGAGGCACTTGAATTTATTGATGATGCGCCAAGGGCATCGTTTTCATCAGAAGGTTTTAAGCGTTTAAAACAGTTTAAAGAAGAGCTCACTGGGCTTCGAAGAAACATGACAGGTTCTATTACTGACATGATTATTGAAGCAGAGCGCTTCTTACACCTAGACACAGAAGTCTTAGTCAGAGATGGATGGGAAAAGGGGCGCAGACATCTAGACAAGTTCCTTGATGAAGCTGCAACTTTCCAGCGTGCCGGTGGAAGTCTTTCAACATTCTTGCAATGGCTAGATGCTGCTGAAGAACGTGAAGGTGGACTTAAACCTGCATCTATTACAGTGAACAATCGCGCGGTTCAACTTCTTACAGTGCACAGCGCAAAAGGCGCCGAGTGGGATGTTGTAGCAGTCCCAGGGCTTATCGAAGGTGTCTTTCCTGGTAAAGAGCGAAGCTCATCTGCGTGGACAAAATATTCAGGGTCATTACCATTGCAATTTAGAGGCGATCATCTGCAATTTGAAGATTTCCAGTTTCCACATAGCAGTAATGTTAAAGCTAGTGATGTTGGCAAAGCACTCGAGAAGTTCAGTAGACATTGGCAAGAACGCAAAATTCAAGAAGAGTTCAGACTTGGTTACGTTGCATTCACACGGGCAAAGACGCACTTACTGTGCACTGCTACGTGGTTTAGGGACGGCAAGAGAGCAGTAGAGGCAAGTGCACTATTTAATTTAGCTTATGAATTTTGTGAGAAAAAAGATCCATCATCAGTTATTAGCCGAGCAGAGAAAGCCGATGAAAATCCAGATCTGACTAATCCGCGAAGCGCAGATTGGCCGCTACCAAATTCACGTGCTGGTCTTATCCAAGAATCAGCAAAGAAAGTTATAAGTGCACAAGGTTTTGATATCCAGGCAGCCCTTGGCGTAGAGAAAGATCCTGAGAGGGTGTCACTACTTTCAGATGCTCAGTCGCTCATCTCGCAAGTGAAAGAGAGAAACAGTGTTGAAAGTATCTATCTTGCACAGCGCTTATCTGTCTCATCACTTATTACTCTGGAAAAAAATCCAGAAGAATTAGCACTTAATATTCGCCGTCCAATGCCACGGCATACAGATCCTTTTGCAAAGAGAGGTACGGAGTTTCACTTATGGCTTGAACGTCACTTTGAAAGCAGCACGCTCTTTGATGAAGATGTCTTTGATCCGATGGTTAAAAGTGATGTCCCCCTGAAAGAACTTCAAGAGCGTTGGCTTGCAAGTAGTTGGTCAAAGCGCACACCGCACGAAGTTGAAGCAGGATTTGAAACAGTTATTGCAGGTGTTGTTCTTCGAGGTCGTATCGACGCTGTTTATAGAGATGGCGACGAGTATGAGGTTGTGGATTGGAAGACTGGCCGGGTTAAAGATGGTGAAGATTTAGAGAGCGCATCCATTCAGCTTGCTATGTATCGCTTGGCGTATGGGAAACTTCACAATATTCCTATGGAGAAAATTAAGGCTGCTTTTTATTATGTTGCAGATGATAAGACAGTCTACAGAGAGAATTTATCTGGTGAAGATGAGATCGCGCTGATTATCTCAGCTATTGAATTGTCTTCTTGATTTCAACTGCTAGGGGTATATGGTCGCTGATCGCCATTTTTGCTAGGGAAATTTGAGAATAATCTAATTCTTCTTTGCTCATAATGTAATCAAATTGAATTGCTGGTTTCCATGATGGATAAGTATTCCTAATACCTAGGGTTCTCCAAGCCGTGAGTTTTTCAGGCAAATTCCACCCGAGATTGAGATCTCCAAGTAGTAGATGGGTACCAGGCAGCTTTGCCATAAACTTTTGGATTTTTCTTAGTTGGAAGTAGTTCATAAATGGAACAAAAGAGAGATGCGTAGTTGCTACGGTAAAACCATTCTCAAGCTCGGCAATGATGCATACTCGTGGTTCATCTTTAATATACATAAGTCGCATTCCTTTTTTACTTCCAATTGCAAGTGGCATACCTATCCAAGCTTTCCCAAGCTCTAGCCTGTGCCATTTTTTTACTGGAAGTTTTGAAATCATTCCAATCCCATAACTTGGTGAACTCTGTGATGATTGAAGTTCTGCCTCATTATCAACAGGTTTTCTCCATACACCTCCGGGTGTTCCAATAAGTGTTCGTGCATATGCCCAATTTTTTGCGCCGCTTGCTTGAGCGATTTCTTCTACCTGTCTTGCGCCATCTGTACGCGGCTGGTTTTCATCAACTTCTTGGACCCCAAGTAGATCAAAATCAAGGTTGCTAAAAATACTTCCGAGGTCAGTGCTTGGCCCTTGGGGCAATGGGGGCTGGCCGTGGAGCAGATTCCACGAGATGACCTTCATAAGTACAGGCTAGTAGGGTCGCCTCCTGATGAAAATTCTTAACCTGCCTCTTTCGCGCTCAACAGTTGATCGCGCTGCGCACCTGCGCACAGATGAGGCAAGCCTTGCCAAACTATGGGCGAATGGGCGAATTCTTCATTTTAATGGTGGAGCATTTTTATCTGATGATCAGGGGCTGAAGTATTTATCTACAGCAGATATAACAGGAACTGGTGAGAAAATCTTTCTCGGGGTTGATGGTGATGTTGCATATTTTCTATGGTGTTCTGAAGTTCATATCGGCGCAGAAGATGCATATAAGACACTACGCGAAATCGGGCACTTACTTTCAGATTTAGATATTGGTCTTGCAGTTCATGCTCAGGGGATAGCCCACTGGCATCACCGCAATCCGATCTGCCCAATGTGTGGAAGTTCAACGTCTGCCCAATTAGGTGGATCAGTTCGCAGGTGTAGCGCTAATAATCATGAGCTTTACCCGCGCAACGATCCAGCAATTATTGTTTTAGTGAAAGATTCTAAGGATCGGATACTTCTTGGTCGCCAAAGTGTGTGGCCAGAGCACCGCTACTCAACATTTGCAGGTTTTGTCGAAGCAGGAGAATCATTCGAGCAATGTGTGGTCAGAGAGGTTTTTGAAGAGGCAAACGTAAAAGTCTCAGAGATTAATTACCTTGGTTCACAACCTTGGCCTTTCCCACAGTCACTCATGATTGCATTTGAAGCAACAATTCTTGATCCAGAAAATGCCAAACCAGATGGAGAAGAGATTGTTGACATCCGTTGGTTTGATCGTGATTCACTTTACGCGGCAACACAAGACGGAACGTTGTTACTGCCACCTGTTATTAGTGTTGCCAGGGCAATGATTCAGGCTTGGTACACCCAAGATGGTGCGCAGCGCCCAACACTTCCTGACGCGGAAACTTGGCGTTAAATGGAGCTCGAAGCGATTCTTGCTGGCCTTGATCCTGAGCAACGCGAAGTTGTTACAAATATCAGGGGACCTGTCTGTGTCATTGCAGGAGCGGGAACGGGAAAGACACGTGTTATTACACACCGCATTGCATATGCAGTTGCTGCTGGAGTTACAGATCCAACAAAAACACTTGCGCTCACATTCACAGCACGAGCAGCAGGTGAGATGCGTGCTCGCTTGCGTTCACTAGATGTGCCAAACGCTGCTGCGCGTACCTTTCACTCAGCTGCCCTCAAACAGCTTATGTATTTCTGGCCTTATTCATTTGGGGGATCTTTTCCTAAACTACTCACAACAAAAGCAAGCTTTCTCTCAGAAGCAATGGGGCGCACCGATACTTCACTAGCTCCAGGGGCGCAAACACTTCGTGAGATCAGTGGAGAAATTGAATGGGCTAAGTCTTTACAGACTTCGCCAGCAGATTATGTAGAAGAAGCGCTAGGAGTTGGACGAGCACTTCGCATTCCTAATGGAAGAGCAGATAAAGAAAACTTTGCGGAAGTTGCCAAAGTCTATGAGGCATATGAAACTCTTAAACACCAAGAGCGTGTGATTGATTTTGAAGATGTGCTCTTGCTTACAGTTGGAATGTTAGAAGAAGATCGTGATGTCAGAGAACGCATACGGGACCAATATAGATATTTCACAGTAGATGAATATCAAGATGTGTCACCACTTCAGCAAAGGCTACTTAATCTTTGGCTGGGTAACCGTGATGACATTTGTGTGGTGGGAGATGCTGCTCAGACTATTTACTCATTTGCCGGAGCAACTTCTTCTTTCTTAATGGGCTTTACCCAGCGCTTTCCTAAAGCTGCTGTTATTCGATTGACTCGTGGTTATCGAAGTACCCCTGAGATTATTGAGATGGCAAACCAAGTACTCAAAAGCGGTTCATCTCACCAGGATCATGAGCTTGTCTCTATGAATGAGCGCGGGGAGAAGCTTGCAATACGAAAGTTTGCGGCTACCCACTCTGAAGTCAATGATGTTGTGGAGCAGATTGTTGCTCTTGGTAAAACTCATTCTGATATTGCAATTTTAGCCAGAACGAACTCGCAACTTGATCCATTTGAAGCAGCTTTAAAAACTAAGAACATTGAGACGCAGCTTAAAAATAGCGAGCGCTTCTTCGATCGCATCGAAGTACGAGACGCCATGCGCATCATTCGCAGCGCATCTGTTATTCCCGGTGAAGGAGGGGATTGGGTTCATGACCTAACCTCTGTTCTTAAACCTTTTGGTTCCACAGATTATGTTCGCGCATTTATTGCTTTGGCCCAGGAGATGAAAGAGAACGGAACATCAAACCTTCGTGCTTTCTTGCGTGAATTAGAGGATCGGGCCGAGCAGAACAACCCACCGACCTTGCCTGGCGTCGTTCTCTCCACCCTTCACGCGGCAAAAGGCCTTGAATGGGAGCATGTTTTCCTTGTTGGGATCAATGAGGGGGTCTTGCCGATGGGGCCAGAAATCGAAGAGGAACGCAGGCTCTTTTATGTGGGGCTCACGCGGGCTAAAAAGACCGTTCATTTGTCCTACGCGGGGCAGCCTTCCCAGTTTTTAAGCGGGATTGGCGCGCAGATTTAATTCGTTTGCATCAACCTGCATCGATGCTTTACCCTTTATCCACAGTTGGTAAAGGATCGTAAAAGATCGTTATTGGAGGCATACGTGTCACAGGCACTAGCAAGAAAGAACGGCCGAGCAGTTGCGGCCGCGATTTTTGCTGCTCCAAAATCAACATCAACCACACATGCTCATTCATATGCAGCCAAGTTCTGGGCAACCAAGAATTTTGCAGCCTATGGACTGCGCGGATCCTGGAGTTCTATCGGTTAACAGACCGAAGAGACCCACCAGGGGCCGCACATCCATAAGGATGAGCGGTCCTTTTTCTTTTCCCAAAAGAAATAAACCCACACAGAAAGAACTGAGGAAAAAAAGGAAAGTGGAGGTGAGAACAATGAC
>CAIUHY010000117.1 GCA_903899145.1 uncultured Actinomycetes bacterium | reverse complement strand
CGAGGCGTGCTCTTTAGGCCACTCAGACACACCACCACAGGTGAGGATACGCGCTTATCTTTGTTGCTGAAAAAACTCTTTCAGTATTCCAGCGCACTGCTCTTCAAGAACTCCTGATACAACTTCTACCTTGTGTGGGGCGCGTGGATCTCTCAAAATATCCCAGACAGAACCAACTGCTCCTGCTTTTTCATCCCATGCACCAAAAATAACTTTCTTTATCCGAGATTGAGCAATCGCCCCTGCGCACATCGCGCATGGTTCTAAAGTAACAATGAGTGTGTGATCATCAAGGCGCCAGTTTTCGGCAACCAATGCTGCCTCGCGCATGGCAACAATTTCAGCATGCGCTGTTGGGTCATTATCAAATTCTCGTAAATTATTACCACTACCAACAATTTCACCAGCTGCATTAATAACTATCGCGCCAACTGGAACATCACCGGTTGTCATTGCTTGACGCGCTAATTCAAGCGCAGCGTTCATCAGTTCAGTCTCTGTCATAAATTTCATCGAACTGATCTGCAAAACCCAGGCGTGATGCAAGAGCGCTAATTTGGTCTTCTGGATATAAATCTAAGTCATCACTCATAACTTCAAGCTCCATGCCACTAATTCCTAAATCAGCAAGCAAATCAATATCCCCACCAGGTTGTGGCTCATCTTCTTCTTCTGGAAATGGAAGATCAAGTGTGTCAATAAGATCTGCCGCGACCTCATACTCATTGGCATATGTCACATCGCTGAGCATCATGTTCATATGAGCACCACGAGCCCTGGCAATAATAAAAAATTCTTGGTCGACAGAGATCAGCACAATTGCTCCACCATCTGTTTGCTGGGCTTTAAGTTGATCAATAATCGATGAGAGATCTCTAGTTTCCACTAGACGGGAAACATTCCAGCGGCCGTCCTCGTGCCATGCAATGAGACCAAAGTCATCTTCGTTATAAACGCCCCGGCTCATCATGCGTACATAGTGACACCGAAATAGGCACGCGACAAGGTAGGCACCCGCGAGTAAAGTGAAGTTATGAAAGTCCACGTTGCAAATCATCCGCTGATCGCCCACAAGGTCACGGTTCTTCGTGATGAGAGGACGCCCTCTTCGACTTTCCGCGAACTTATCGGTGAGATCGTCACCCTCTTGGCATATGAAGCAACGCGTGAAGTCAAAACAGTTCCAGTAAGCGTTAAGACCCCGGTTACTAATACTCAAGGCACCGCTCTTGCAAAACCAGATCCTGTTGTCATTCCAATTTTGCGTGCAGGCCTTGGAATGCTGGAGGGAATGGAACGTTTGATTCCATCTGCTCAAGTTGGCTTCCTCGGAATGGTTCGAGATGAAAAAACACTCCAGGCGTCTACATATGCCAACAGACTTCCCAGTGATCTGACAGGTCGTCAGTGCTACGTTTTAGATCCAATGCTTGCAACAGGCGGAACACTCATCGCTGCTATTCATTACCTTCTTGATTTAGGGGCAGCAGATATAACCGCAATCTGCATCATCTCTGCTCCTGAGGGAATAGCTGCACTAGAAAAAGAATTTAAAGATCAAAAAGCGTTGACAATTGTCACCGCTGCATTAGATGAAAAACTGAACGAAAAAGGTTATATCGTCCCTGGATTAGGTGACGCCGGCGATCGTTTATATGGAGTTGTGTAATGGCATCAAATAGCCCTGGGTATGCGATAACAATTCGTGTTGATGGCCCGCCATCAGCACAACCTGTTGCAGAAATTACTGCAGCAATAACTTCAGCTGGGGCAAGCATTACCGCTCTTGACGTCGTTGAATCACAGATCGATCGGGTTGTTGTTGACGTTTCCTGTGATGCACTTGATAGTGATCATGCTGAGCGGATCACAGATGCAATTTCAGCAAATCCAAATCTGACTGTTCGTAAAGTAAGTGACCGGACATTTCTTCTTCACCTTGGTGGGAAAATCGAAATACACTCAAAAGTTCCACTTAAGACTCGTGATGATCTCTCTCGTGCTTACACCCCAGGAGTCGCGCGTATCTCTCAAGCGATTGCAAAAGATCCTGAGGATGCACGCAGACTTACCATTAAGCGCAACACAGTTGCTGTTGTTACCGATGGCTCTGCTGTTTTAGGACTTGGAAATCTTGGGCCTGCTGCTGCCCTTCCTGTCATGGAAGGAAAGGCAGCTCTCTTTAAGAGGTTTGCCGATGTTGATGCCTGGCCTGTTTGTTTGGACACACAAGATGTTGATGAGATCGTGCGCACCGTGCAGATCATTGCTCCTGTCTATGGCGGAATTAACCTTGAAGATATTTCTGCTCCTCGTTGTTTTGAAATTGAGAGGCGTTTGCGCGAACTGCTTGATATCCCTGTTTTCCATGATGACCAACATGGAACAGCGATTGTTGTTTTAGCAGCGCTACAAAACTCATTGAAGTTTGTGAAGAAAGATCTCAGTAAGGTCAAAATTGTTATGAGCGGGGCAGGTGCAGCTGGAACAGCCGTAGCAAATCTTTTGAAGGTAAGTGGAGCAAAAGATATCTATACCTTTGATAAAGATGGTCCTGTAAGCCCAACTAGCTTTAAAGGAACAATAAGTGACGCGCTAAAAGGCGCAGATGTCTTTATCGGTGTAAGTGCACCGAATGTATTAACTGAGAGTGACATTGCTTCGATGGAACAGAGTTCAATCGTTTTTGCCCTAGCTAACCCAGATCCTGAAATTGATCCTGTTATTGCTCGCAAATATGCAGCTGTTGTTGCAACTGGGCGCAGTGATCAACCCAATCAGATCAACAACGTTCTGGCCTTCCCTGGAATCTTCCGCGGATTACTTGACGGACATATTCATAAAATTACTGACCACATGTTGGTTGCTGCTGCGAATGCGATTGCAAGTTGCGTGAGTAGTGAGCAGCTCAATGCCAACTTCATTATTCCCTCAGTCTTTGACCCACACGTTGTCACTAAGGTCGCAGAAGCGGTGCGTAGCGCTGCTAAGTAGCCATGGGCGATAGACTTGCGCCCGTGACTAAACGAACTGACCTCAAGATGTTTGATGGTCGTGACATTTTTTATTACGACACAAAACAAGTCACACGTTCTGCTGTTGATAAGAGAGCACAAGAAGAACGTCCTGAGGTAGGAGAGCTTCGATTAGACCCGCTCACAAATGAATGGGTCACTATTGCTCACCATCGCCAAAAGCGAGTTTTCTTGCCGCCAAAGGAGCTATGCCCGCTCTGTCCAACGACTGGCGATGCAGAAACAGAAATTGCTGATAAAGATTTTGAAGTAGTTGTCTTTGAAAATCGCTCACCTTCATTTGCAAAGCCAAAAGATGGATGGAATCTTGCTGCTTTAGATGGTGTAAACACACAAACTCCAGGAGCTGCAGGACGAGCTGAAGTTATTGTATTTGGTGATAAACATGAAGGAAGTTTCGGGACACTCTCTCTTGAACAAATGCGCACAGTGATGGATGCATGGATTGATCGCACAAAAGAAATTTCAAAGCTTCCCTATGTCGAGCAAGTATTCCCATTTGAGAATAGAGGCGAAGAAGTTGGTGTGACTCTCAACCACCCGCACGGACAAATTTACGCTTATCCATTTATTACACCTCGAACCGAACAGATGCTGCGAGTAGCACAAGCCCACTTTGAAAAAAATAAGCGTCCTTTGCTTACCGATGTTATTGCTCGTGAAGTAAAAGACAAAGTACGCGTCATCACCGAAAATGATCACTGGATTGCTTATGTTCCTTTTGCTGCGCGCTACTCATTTGAAATACATATTGCACCGAAGAAATTTGTCCCAGACTTAGCAGAGCTGAGCAGTGAGGTGGCAGATGCCTTCCCAGCAATTGCCAAAGAAGTCTTGCAACGCCTAGATGGTGTCTTTAATATTCAAATGGCATATATAGCAGCGTGGCATCAAGCACCTGTTCGTCAAGGAAGAGATGTTCTAGGTTTACATTTGCAAATTACTAGCGTTCACCGCCAACCAGGAAAACTTAAATATTTGGCAGGATCAGAATCTGCCATGGGTGCCTACATCATGGATCTCAAGCCAGAGCAGAGCGCTGAACAACTACGAAATGTTCGCCTCTAACCACTGCTCTTCAAGTTCTGCATGCTCGGCTTTTAATGAATCTAGTTCATTGGTAAGCGTCGCAAGTTTTTCATAATCATTGCCTGTCTTTGTTAATTCCGTTTCAAGCTCACTGATTCTTGAAACTCTTCGCTCTAACTGCTTTTCAATGCGAGCTAACTCTTTTTTAGCAGCCTTTTGCTCAAGAATAGTGGCAGCTTTCTTTTCTGCTGCTTTTGGTTTATTGACTTG
>CAIUHY010000116.1 GCA_903899145.1 uncultured Actinomycetes bacterium | reverse complement strand
CTTCACATCGAAGAGGTAAACAATCGTGCGCATCATTTGGCAACCACGGTTCTAACAATTGTAAAAATCGAGAGGGCAAAAAGTAGATAAGCAAAAGATTTACGGAGTAGATCTGTGGGTACCCTAGAGCTGTAATGTGAGGCAAGAGTAGAGACAATAATTGCAGCAAAGCCAATGACTAGAGGGACGCTCCATTTCACTTGCGCCCATTGAGAGTGATGTCCAAGAAATGATGTTGAACAGTTAATCGCGATGATAAATAAGGAAGTTCCTGCTGCCTTGCCTTGTGGTGTGTTATAAAAAAGAATCAAGATCGGCATTGCAAGAAAACCCCCGCCAATTCCAAAGACACCTGTCATAAGACCGATTAATAATGAGGTGGCAACCAAAGCACCAAGTGGCATTCTTTTTTCTGGTTTTATGTTTGCGGATCCACGAAGCATTGACGCACCTGCAATGGATAGGACTATGGCAAATCCACCCGTGATAACCCAGGCAGATAAATGTTTAGATAAAAGAGCTCCGCCAATATTTGTTACAAGGCCGATTGCCCAAATGGAAAGTGCTTCGCGGTAGAGGACATCTCTCGTTCTAATCTTTGGAATCAGACCGAAGAAAGCAGCGATAAAAACAACAGCCAGTGCTGCAGTAGTTGCCTGCTGGGCGTTGAAGTGAAAGACATAGAGAAGGATTGGAACGGTGATCATGGCGCCGCCTGCGCCAACAAAGCCCAACACCGATCCTATGAATGACCCAAAGATGAGGGAGAGGATGATGTGTGTAGGACTCACGGAGTTAGTTTGCCGTAGATGTCAGTTAAATGGCATATAACTGTTCATGGATAATCTGAACAGTTATGAAACTTCATTACTTAGAAGGAGGTGACCATGGGCGCAGCCGATGAGATATCGACGATTTTGCATGTAGATATGGATGCCTTCTTTGCTTCTGTTGAAGAGCGCGATGACCCAACTTTAAAAGGAAAGCCAGTTGTGGTCGGCGCTGGAATACGAGGCGTAGTTGCCGCCGCAAACTATGAAGCTCGCAAATATGGCATTCATTCTGCAATGCCTGTGAGTCAAGCAAAGCGCCTTGCCCCACATGCAATTTTTATTCCCCCAGACCATGGACGATATACAGAAGTCTCAGAGCACATCATGGAGATTTTCAATCGCTTTACACCTCTTGTTGAGCCAATTTCACTTGATGAGGCCTTCCTTGACGTCACTGGTTCAGAGCGCTTATTGGGCACGGGTAAAGAGATAGGCGCAAAGATTCGTGCGCTTGTAGAAAAAGAACAAGGTATTACTTGTTCTGTAGGAATTGCCACAACAAAATTCGTTGCAAAACTTGCTTCATCACATTGCAAACCTAATGGGATGCTTGAGATTGACCCAAATAAGGTTTTAGAGTTTCTGCACCCATTGCCTGTTAATGCCATCTGGGGGGTGGGCCCTAAAACAAATGAAGAGCTTTTAAAACTAGGGCTACGAACGGTTGCCGATATTGCCGCAACGCCTAGGCAAACACTTATCCGCGCCCTTGGTGAAGCTGCAGGCTCATCGCTCTATGAGCTTGCTTGGGGAAGAGATTATCGAGATGTGATTCCAGATGAGGCTGATAAAAGCATCAGTAATGTGGAGACATTCTCGGTAGATATCTATGAAGAAGAACTCATACTTAAAGAGCTCCTTCGCATGGCTGAGAAAGCAAGCCTAAGAATGCGAGAGCGCGGGCTATCAGCTCACAGAGTTTCCATCAGAGTTCGCTTTGCTGATTTCAAAACCATAACCCGCTCGAAAACTTTAGATATTGCGGTAGATGGAATCCAAGAGTCTTACGAAGTTGCCAAGAACTTGTATCTAGGGCTTAAGTTGGACCGAGTACCGATTCGATTAGTAGGCATTAGCTTTGAAGGACTTGTTGATATAAAAGGTTCACCTATTCAACTTCGACTCGGGGAACCTGAGAGCGGCTGGCGCCAAGCAACTAAAGCGATTGACCTAGCAACAGCCCGCTTTGGCCGCGGCAGTGTTCGCCCAGCCAGGCTGGTGAGAAAAGCCGATGAAGATGCTGAGCAGGATGAGCACGAGGAGTAATCCATATAGCGCGTCTTGCTTGGAATGCTCTATCCTGTTGACATGCCTCTTTCAGACCATGAACGCAAGCTACTTGCGGAGATGGAAGCTGCCTTCGAACAGGATGACCCACGGCTTGTTTCGACGCTGACAGGAAAGGCCCGCACAAAGCAGGCAAGCAGGGTGCTCGCAGGTGTAATCACCCTTCTCTTTGGAATGAGCGTTCTCTTCGGTGGACTAGTTGCCAAGGTAGTGCTTGTGAGCCTGGCTGGGTTCCTTATCGCCCTCACTGGTGCTTTTTTGATGGTGACAAACTTTTCATTGCCTGGCCGCGGGGGCAAAAAGAGCGCAAAGCCTCGATGGAGTGATCGGCTTGAGAATCGTTGGGATCGCCGCAACGACCAGTAACCCCTCATGATGAGTAAATAGCGCTCGCACTATATTTCTTGGCCCCTTCGGGGGCTTTTTTAT
>CAIUHY010000115.1 GCA_903899145.1 uncultured Actinomycetes bacterium | reverse complement strand
GTTGTTATAGCCCAAGTTGGCTCATACGAATCAAACATGCTCGACATAGCCGAAAAGGCTGAAGTCTCCCGGGCAACTGTCTATAACCACTTCAGCGATAAAGAAGAGATGATGCTCTGCCTTGTTGAATCTGAAATTCAACGGTTAGCCGAACTTGCGATGCATGCCCCAACAAAGCGCGATGCACTTTATGTCTTATCTACTGAGATCTCTAAAGATCCTGCACTCGCCAAGATGATTCAGACTGACCCCCTTGATATTGCTAAGTTTGTAACAGTCACAGAACACCCGCTATGGAAGTTAGCGCAGAGCTCACTGGAGTCATTATTTGGTGAGTCACACGGCGTTGTCTTGCATTGGCTTATCGGCCAAATTGCTTCACCGCTTGTGCCAACAGAGAGTGCCAAGCAGGCAGATCAGATGGCGCGCACGCTTTAATTACTTTTAATGATTTATTGTAAATCTCTTGAGTGCCTTAGGTGCCCACCAGTTAAGATCTCCAAATAGACGCATCAGAGCAGGAACAAGTAGCGCTCTAACAATTGTTGCATCAATGAGAACGGCAAAGGCAACGCCAAGACCCAAGATCTTGATGTTGGTTACTCCGCTTGTCAGGAATGCTGCGAAGACAACTGCAAGAAGCAGCGCTGCTGCAGTGATGATTCTTGCCGAGCGCTGCAAGCCAATAGCTACTGAATCCTGATTATCTTTACCATTTTCATACTCTTCGCGAATACGAGAGAGCAAGAAGACTTCATAGTCCATAGATAAAGCGAAGGTCACTACAGCGGTCAAAATCACCATACCGGTATCAAGTGAGCCGACATTGGTGAACTTTCCAACCAGCCACCCCATATGCCCTCCGATGAAGATCCATGTAACAAAGCCAATCGTTGCCGATAATGAAATGACATTGAGTAAGACCGCTTTGATCGGCAAAATAATTGAGCCGGTAAAGAGAAAGAGAAGTAAAAGAACGCTTATGACAATCCAGCCAAGCGCCCAAGGAAGAGCATGCTGGATTCCAGATTGTGTATCTGTATACGTTGCCGCTGAACCACCAATGAGTGTTCCAGCAGGTGCTGGCAATGCCCGCAAACGATTGATTAAATCTTGCGCAGCATTGGTCCTCGAACCAAGTGATGAGGTTGCTTGAAATACCACAGCATCAGATCTCACTTCAGGTTCTGTGACACTCGCAATTCCCTGAAGGTGACTGACTGCGTTCACATAACTTGGCAATTGACTCTGCGCGTTAGATGCGTGTGGCACAACAATATAAATTGGGTTCTCTACTTGCCCTGAGAACCTGTCAAGGCTTACTGCAGTTGCAACCGCAGCTTTATTGCTTGCTGGAAGCACACGGCTATCTACTTGAGAGAAGACAATGTCTTTGAGTGGGACGGCAAGGGTTCCCAGAATGATCAGGGATACAACAACAATTCCAACCGGTCTGCGCATAACAAAGCGCGCGGTCTGTGCCCAGCGGCCCTCTTGTTTAGGAGTTATGGCACTTTTTCTTACGACAAAGGAATCAATGCGCCTACCAAGTAGGGCCAAGATTGCGGGAAGTGGAATCAATGCGCCAAGAACTGCCATAGCAACTACTGCAATACCGGCATATCCAAATGACTTAAGGAACATCAGGGGAAAGAACATCATCGATGCAAGGGTGACAAAGACAGTGATGCCAGAGAAGAAGACGGTGCGACCAGCGGTGGCAACTGTTTTCACTATTGAATCTTCAACGCTATTGCCAGCGTGGAGCTCTTCACGAAATCTATTAACAATCAGAAGTGAATAATCGATACCAAGTCCAAGGCCCATACCTGTGGTGAGGTTCAAGGCAAAGATGCTGACGCCTGTAAAGAGGCTAATGATGTAGAGAACGAGGAAGGTGCCAAGAATTGAGCTCACACCAACAACCAGCGGCATGGCAGAGGAGATCAGCCCTCCAAAAATAAAGAGGAGCAGCAGAAATGTCAGAGGAATGGAGATACCTTCAGCAAGAGCGAGGTCCTTGCTGATCTTGTTGTTAATTGCGAAGTAGACCGTTGAACTTCCACCC
>CAIUHY010000114.1 GCA_903899145.1 uncultured Actinomycetes bacterium | reverse complement strand
CTATAAGTAATGATCTGAGCAACGCGACCTTCTCCATACTTGTTTGTCGCATAAGCGATCATCTCTGAGCGTCGTCGTTCATCAAAATCTAGGTCAATATCTGGCATCGAAATACGCTCCGGGTTCAAGAAGCGCTCAAACAAAAGACCATGCTTAATTGGATCAAGAGCTGTAATGCCAAGTGAATATGAAACAAGTGAACCTGCTGCAGAACCACGACCAGGTCCAACTCTTATGCCAACTTCACGCGCGTGAGCACACAGATCTGAAACAACTAAAAAGTAGCCAGGAAATCCCATCTTGATCATGACATCGAGTTCATAGTCCAGTCGATCTTTATATTCAGTTGGGACCGCACCATTCATGCGTTCCAAAAGACCACTTTCGGCAAGTGAGCGAAGCCAAGTATCTTCCGTTTGACCATCTGGCACATCAAATTTAGGAAGAAGATTTTCATTTTCACGCATAGTGATATTGCAACGCTCTGCGATCAATAAGGTGTTATCACACGCATCTGGAATATCTGAAAATATCTGGCGCATTTGAGCAGCACTCTTAAGATAAAACTCGCTATTCTCAAATTTAAATCTCTTCGGGTCGGCGATAGTAGATCCGGATTGAACACATAAAAGGGCCTCATGAGCGCCAGCATCTTCGTGCTTTGTGTAGTGCAGGTCATTGGTGGCAAGCAGTGGGAGTCCAAGCTCTTTGCCAAGCTTGAGTAGATCTGCTTTAACTCGATTTTCAATATCAATACCATGATCCATAATTTCTAAATAGAAATTCTCTTTACCAAATAGATCTCTGAGCTCTGATGCTGCAGTGAGGGCCTCTTTATATGCACCCATACGGATCTTCGTTTGGATCTCGCCACCTGGGCAACCTGTTGTTGCAATCAAACCTTCTGAGTACTGAGAAAGTATTTGCCGGTCCATCCGAGGTTTGTAATAAAAACCTTCAAGTGAGGCAAGGGAAGAAAGCTTAAATAAGTTACCCAGCCCCATATTGTTCTCTGCAAGTAAAGTCATGTGTGTATATGCCCCGCCACCAGAGACGTCATCTTCTCCGCCATCTGCCCATTTCACACGCTTCTTATCAAAACGGCTTTCTGGTGCTACGTAAGCTTCAATTCCAATAATTGGCTTAACGCCAGCTTTCTTTGCTTGCTTATTAAATTCATAAGCACCAAAAACATTTCCATGGTCTGTGATCGCAATTGCAGGCATTCCTTGCTTAGCTACTTCTTGAACTAATTCCTCTACTCGAGCCGCGCCATCGAGCATTGAATACTCAGTATGCACATGGAGGTGGACGAAATTGGAATTGTCAGACACGGTTAGGCAGATTACTACTGAGATTAATTCCCATGGCTGTTTCGGGCTAACGTCTCCAGTGAGCGTGTCAGGTCGCTTGGGTACTCGCATTCAAATGACAGGTACTCCCCCGTGATCGGGTGCGTGAAGGCGAGTTGGCGTGCATGTAGCCATGGTCTGTGCATCTCTAGGCGTTCAGCAATTGTGTGGTCGGCCCCATATGTGAGATCCCCAACAAGTGGGTGGTGAAGGGCTGAAAAGTGCACACGAATCTGATGGGTGCGACCAGTTTCTAATTCAATCTCTAGAAGTGATACCGCAGGAAATAATTCAAGTGATTTGTAATGTGTAATGCTTGGTTTGCCATCTGCAACTACTGCAAATCGATAATCTTCTCGAGGATGTCTGTTAATTGGAGCATCAATGGTTCCTTCAGATGGATCCATATGGCCTTGCACCATCGCGTGATAAACCTTCTTTACAACTCTTTCTCTGAACTGATCCTTCAAATTTGCATATGATGCTTCGTCTTTAGCAACAACCATCAAGCCTGTTGTCCCAACGTCAAGGCGATGAACTACTCCTTGCCTTTCGGCAGCGCCACTTGTTGAAACGTTATATCCAGCCGCGATGATCGCGCCAATAACAGTAGGTCCCTGCCATCCTGGACTTGGGTGGGCGGCAACACCAGCAGGTTTGTTAATAACAATTATGTGTTCATCATTAAAGACAACATCTAAACCTTCAATAGGGGTTGCAGTAAGTGTTGGGGGCATCTTTGCTGTGGGCATCAATATTTCAAGAACATCACCAGTTGATACTTTGTCAGACTTAGTGACAACTTTTCCAGCTTTGCTTATTTCACCGGACTCAATGAGATCAACGACTACGGAACGACTTAGACCCAGCATGCGGGCAAGGGCAGCATCTACTCTCTCTTGATCGAGTCCTTCAGGAATAGAGATGACTCGCTCCTGTCGCTTCAAACTCTCAGGAAGCGTCATCAAATACCCTCGGTTTCACATTCTTTATAAGGAGCAAGCCGATAGTGGCTGCAGAGATAACAATAGAGGTGTCTGCAAGATTAAATACCGGCCAATGGGGCAATTTGATCCAGTCGGTAACAGCTCCTTTGAGCCAATAGGGGCTCCTAAATATTCGATCACTGAGATTGCCGCAGATTCCACCCAATAAAAAGCCTAAAGCAATCGCCCAGGCTCTAGAAGTAATACTTTTTGCAAATATGTAAATAGCTGCAATCGCAGCTATCGATAATAGAGAAAGAAAGAGAGTGGCGCTTGTTGCCAAACTAAACGCAGCACCTGAATTACTTGTTAACTCAAGCTTAAGAAAACTCCCTATGAGTTTTTTAGGCGATGGCGTGAGAATTCTGAGCGCTAGTGACTTGCTAGCGCTATCAAAGATGAAAACTACGAGTGCAACCCCTGCAAGCCACCGAACCACACGTGCATTCGGTGATAGTGGTGCAGGTTTGCTCAGCGCCGTTCTTCTTTCTGTTTACAGACCATACAAAGCGTCGCGCGAGGAAATACTTGTAGACGCGCCTTACCAATCGCGTTACTGCATTCTTCACATCGTCCGTAAGTCTTAGTATCAATTCTTTCAATCGCACGCTCTGTCTGTATGACCATATCTCGTGCGTTATAGACTAACGACATTTCATGCTCGCGTTCGAAGGTCTTTGTACCTGCATCTGCTTGATCATCGCCAGCACCGACACCGGCTGCAAAAATAAGATCTTCCATCTCGCTCTCGGCGTCAACTAATTCAGATTTCAATCGCACAAGTTCTTTACCTAATTCAGTTCGCATAGCTTTAAGCTCTGCTGCAGTCCAAGGATTTTCACCAGCTGTAACAACATGTGGAGCAGGGGCAGCCTTAATTGGCTTAAGAGGAACAGCTTTTTTACCAGTCTTTGTTGGACGAGGTGGGGGCGGCATAACTAAGCGACGCTCTTCGACTACAACCTCTGGGCCATTATTTACTTCACGGGGCGTAACAGTAATAGTTGTTGAGTCACCTTTTGTTGTGCTCTGTAGCTTTGCAGGAAATGGCTTACCTGGCTTGCGCTTGGCAAGTGATGGCTTAACAATATTTGGAGAGCGTCCTGCAACTTTCTTTGCAGGTGCAGCTTTTTTAGCAGCCGTCTTCTTTGCTGGGGCTTTCTTTGCTGGGGCTTTCTTTGCTGGGGCTTTCTTTGCTGGGGCCTTTTTTGCAGTGCCTTTTTTCACCAGTGCTTTCTTCGCTGTCGTCTTCTTTACAGGTGATTTCTTTGCTGCATTTTTCTTAAATATTGCCATGTAGATTTTCGCTTCTCTAGTTTTTCCTGCGGGCGAACCCTTTATGCTGCGGCAGAAGGCTAGAACCCAACCCCCAGTTTTACCAACTCTGCCGCGCTAGACTCGCCCTCTTAATTCATACAAGCGTAAAGGGGTAGTCGTGGCCGAAAAGTCTGACGGATCCTTCCGCACCCTTGCCCCGCAAATTGACCTGCCATCTGTCGAGCAGGACATCTTAAAGTTCTGGGAAAAGAACAGTATTTTTGAAAAATCAGTTTCAGCGCGTGACGGTGCACCGCGATGGACATTCTATGAAGGTCCCCCAACTGCAAATGGCTCACCTGGAACTCATCACATTGAGGCCCGTGTATTTAAAGATTTATTTCCGCGCTATCAAACGATGAAAGGCCATCAAGTTATTCGCAAAGCAGGTTGGGACTGCCACGGATTACCTGTTGAAATTGCAGTTGAAAAAGAACTTGGTTTTTTTGGCAAAGGCGATATTGAAAAATATGGTATCGCTGCATTTAATGATAAGTGCCGCGAATCAGTACAGCGTCATGTGGATGAATTTACTTCCATGACACGTCGTATGGGTTTCTGGGTCGATTTTGATGAGGCCTACTGGACCATGTCACCTGAATATATTGAAAGTGTGTGGTGGTCACTACAGCAAATTTGGAAAAAAGGATTACTCGTTCAAGATCACCGTGTTGCACCATATTGTCCACGGTGCGGCACTGGCTTATCGGATCATGAATTAGCCCAAGGATACGAAACCGTTAAAGATCCTTCTGTTTATATTCGCTTCCCAGCAACTTCAGGAAAGCTTGCAGAGCTCAACGCTTCATTCTTGGTATGGACAACAACCCCTTGGACTTTGGTATCAAACACTGCAATTGCAGTAAATCCTAAAGTTACTTATGAAGTCTGCGAAGTTACTACTGATGAGAAAGTAGAGCGCCTTGTTGTTGCGGCTCCCCTTGCACACGTTCTAGGAGAAGAGCGGAAAGTAATTGCCACATTCCTTGGCAGCGATCTTGAGCGGATCAC
The DNA here is from genome assembly GCA_903899145.1 of uncultured Actinomycetes bacterium. Classification (GTDB taxonomy): domain Bacteria; phylum Actinomycetota; class Actinomycetes; order Nanopelagicales; family Nanopelagicaceae; genus PALSA-747. The sequence continues at coordinate 14,423 of CAIUHY010000114.1, read as the reverse complement.
ATATAAGCGTCCACTTGATTTGATTGAAATCCCTGATTCCCATTTTGTAGTTCTTGCTGATTACGTCACAACTGAAGATGGGACTGGAATAGTCCACCAGTCACCTGCTTTCGGAGCCGATGACTTACTTGTTTGCCGTAAATATGGGCTACCTGTTGTAAACCCAATGGCAACAGATGGAACATTCAAGGCGGAGACCCCTCTTGTGGGTGGAGTATTTTTCAAAGATGCTGACAAAATTCTTATTAGGGAACTCAAATCCCGTGGAGTTCTTTATCGCCAACTTCAATTTGAGCACTCATACCCACATTGCTGGCGTTGCCACACACCCCTTATGTATTACGCACAACCTTCCTGGTATATCCGCACTACTGCAATTAAAGATGAACTGATCGCTCAAAATGCCAAAACAGATTGGCACCCAGAAACCATCAAGACGGGTCGATATGGTGATTGGCTTGAAAACAACATCGACTGGGCAGTCTCTAGAAACCGTTATTGGGGAACCCCTCTTCCTTTGTGGCGTTGCCCAGATGATCATCTTTATTGTGTTGGCTCTCTTGCAGAACTCTCTACTCTTACTGGCAAAGAACTCTCAAAGACAGATCCACATCGGCCATATGTCGATGACATCACTTTCCCATGTCCTACCTGCTCTCAGACAATGAACCGGGTGCCAGAAGTCATTGACTGTTGGTATGACTCAGGATCGATGCCTTTTGCTCAATGGGGTTACCCACATAAAGAAGGTTCCAAACAAGAATTTGAATCGTCATACCCAGCGGACTTCATCTGCGAAGCAATTGATCAGACCCGGGGCTGGTTCTACACACTCATGACCATTGGAACTTTAGTCTTTGATGAAAGTTCTTATAAGACCGTACTTTGCCTTGGTCACATCTTGGATAAAGATGGACGCAAGATGAGCAAGCATCTTGGAAATGTATTGCAGCCAATTCCACTCATGGATCAACATGGAGCAGATGCCGTTCGTTGGTACATGCTTGCAGCAGGCTCCCCTTGGAGCGCCCGCCGGGTTGGTCATGAAGCACTCTCAGATGTTGTACGAAAGACACTTCTTACTTATTGGAACACGGTCTCCTTCTTCACTTTATATGCTCATGCAGCAAACTTTGTTCTACCAACATCAACTAAGAAGTCAGATGTCACTATGGACAGATGGATTACCTCTGAGCTCAACGCACTCGTGAGAGATGTTGATAGTGCATATGCATCTTTTGATTCCCAAGAAGTAGGACGATTACTTGCAGTATTTATCGATGACTTATCTAATTGGTATGTGCGCCGCTCTCGTAGACGCTTCTGGGCTGGTGAAAGTGCGGCGCTTGAAACCCTCTTCACTTGCCTTAAAACTCTTACTCAACTCATGTCGCCAATGGTCCCATTCATAACAGAACATGTCTGGCAAGTGCTGGTTCGTGCAGGTGAAGCCAGTTCACACGAGTCTGTCCATCTGACCTCATTTCCAACATTTGAGACTTCCGTAATCGATGAGAAGTTGTCTACTTCCGTTGCACTCTCTCGCCGCCTAGTTGAACTCGGTCGCTCAGCACGAGCAGAATCCAAGATAAAGATCCGTCAACCACTTGCCAGAGCATTGGTTGCTGCCACAGGCTGGAAAGTGATGGACGCTGAGATTCGCTCACACGTTGCTGAAGAGCTCAATGTGCTCTCACTCGAAGAACTCTCAAGTGAAAATGAAGATTTAGCCAATGTTTCAATAAAAGCAAACTTTAGAACTATTGGTGCAAGATATGGCGCAGATGTTCAGGAAATCGCCAAGGCAGTCACCGATTCAGATGCCACAGCGCTAGTTCGAGAAGTTCGAAGTAATGGACAAGCAAAGATTACATATGGAACAAGTTCTGCGCAGATTACTGAAGAAGATCTTGTTATTACAGAGACCCCTAAAGAAGGTTGGTCAGTAGCAAGCCACTCGGGTGAAAGCCTTGCACTTGATTTAACTCTTACTCCTGAACTTATTGAAGCTGGCTTAATGCGAGAAGTCATTCGCAGCATTCAAGAGGAGCGTAAAAATTCTGGATTTGATATCTCAGATCGGATTATTGTGGAATGGTCTGGGAGCAGTGAAATGGCTCAAGCGATCAATAAGTACTCTAAAGAAATTTCTGATGAAGTTCTTGCGGTTTCAATTATCGAAAATAAATCACTGCCTGCAGGAAGCAATGAAATCGCTTTAGGACTATCTTTAAAGAGAGCGAACTAGCGAAATAAGTATTTGAGTAACGATAAAGACTAAAATAAAAGATAAATCAACTGCCACTGGGCCAAGTCGAAGTGGTGGAATAAAGCGTCGAACGAAACGCATAATTGGATCTGTAATTCCATAGACTGCTTCAGCCAGTCCGAGAACAATTCCACGCGGTTTCCATTGCGGGGCGAACATGCGAACGTAATCAAGAATAACTCTTGCAAAGAGTGCAATCAGAAATACTTGAAGTATCCACCCAAGAATAAGTCCAAATGATGTCATGTGCTAACTCCCGTAAAAAGAAATCAGCTTTGGTTAAAGAAGCTTGCTTCGGCTGCTGCAGTCTTATTCTCAGTACTCACTCGAACGTTTGGCGGTGTCAAAAGAAATACTTTTGACGTAACTCGCTCAATACTCCCGTGATGTCCAAAAACCAAACCAGATGCAAAATCAACAAGTCGCTTACGCTCCGACTCATCCATATCGGTAAGATTCATAAGAACTGGTTGACCTTCTCTATAACGCTCACCAACAACACGTGCTTCATTATAGAAACGTGGATGAATTGTGAAAATTTGGTCCATTACAGGCAATACTTCTTGCTGAGCCGGATGTGAAACTTGCGTAAATGTTGGACGGGCTGTCGCAGTTTGTGCAACCGCTCGCACGCTACGACGTGTCTCAGGAACCGCTGGGATTGCACTGAACTCTTCATCGTCCTCGGCTAAGCCGAGATAATTCGCTGCTTTTTTGAATACGTTAGCCATAGGTAGAAGTTTAGGCTTGTGCGGGTCTAGATCCGAGGATTGAGCTACCTATACGAATATGTGTCGCACCACATTTAATCGCTTCTTCAAAGTCTCCACTCATGCCCATGGATAACTGAGTAATTGATGGGTAATTTTTCTGGGCCAAATTCTTAGCTTTGGCAACTTCTTGAAATGCCTCTTTTGGGTCAACGCCAAGTGGAGCTACCGACATGAAGCCAATAATGTTGATACTTCCAAGAGCAGCAACCTCGTCAAGGAAATCTGGAAGCCTGGCGATACTGACTCCTCCCCGATCGTCACGAGATGGCTCGAGGTTTACTTGAAGGAAAAACTTAAGGTCTTTTACATTCTCCGCATGAGCAAATTTTTGAGCATGATCGACTGAATCCAACGAATGAATAACATTTGCCCACTGGGTAATATGGCGAATTTTTTTGCTTTGGATCTGCCCTTGGAAGTGCCATATTGCATGTGGGTCTACAAGCTCTTTCTTGGCCAATCCCTCTTCATTGCGATTTTCACCAAAATTGCGCTCGCCTAGCTCATGGAGAATCTGCGTGTCACTTACAGGAAAGGTCTTAGTTACAACCACGAGGGTTATCTCATCAATCTTTCTACCTGAATCGCTAGCCGCATCGGCAATCCGATCTTTTACTTTCCTTAAATTCTCTGCGAGTTCTTCTTTTCGCTCGCTGCTCATAAAGAAATTACTCCAGCCATCCGAGCAGATTTATCTCCACCCCGATAGGAGAAGTAATCACTCTTTCCAGATTGATTAACTGAGCAGAGAGTGCAGAGCTGCAAATCCTTTACTTTAACCGACAGGTATGCAAGTTGATCGCTGAGAGCAGCTTTGAGGTCAAGTGCGTGAAGCTTCTTGGTTGTGGCACTTGCTGGCACAACTTGTGTGATTTGCTCATACATTTCAGGCGAAACTTCATAACAATTGCGACAAATTGAAGGTCCGATCACTGCAGATATCTTGCCTGCTTCAAGGCTCCTCATTTTCTCTACAGTCTTGACCGCAATTTTGTTTAGCACCCCCTTACGCCCTACGTGAACTGCAGCGACTGCCTTTTCACTAAAAAGCAGCAGTGGAATGCAATCAGCAACAAGTACCGCTATTCCCATACCTCTTGTGGTAGTTACAAGGGCATCTGCCGAAGGTTCACTACCCGCGCCTTGAATAACTTCAATAACGTCACTATGTGTCTGCTCCATAAAAGCAAGACTTTGTAGACACAAAGCACTTTGAAGTGAGTTTCGTGCTTTTGGCGTCTTCATATCTCCGAAAGGCCGTGATGTGAAAAAAATACGCGCCATTTACTTCATAAAGTCAGGAACGTCTATCTCGTCTTCGCTCACCAATTCTTCAAAAGTAATTCGGCGCCTTGAGGCAACAGGCACTTCTTGGGTGTCTTCTTGAAGCCCTAGGTCTAAGGCCACTGCAATTGGGTCATTATTCGCAATTGGATTTGCAATGCCATTGAGAACACTGGCATCAATTGATGGCATCGAAACACGCTTTGGTGCACCACCTTCAAAGCCTGCAGCAATAACAGTAATTCTGATCTCATCACCGAGAGCGTCATCGATTACTGTTCCGAAAATGATATTTGCATCAGGGTGAGCAAACTTTGCAACCAGCTCTGCAGCTTCACTGAGTTCAAATAAACCAAGATCAGATCCACCTGCAATTGAAAGTAGTACGCCACGAGCGCCATCAATAGAAGCTTCAAGAAGTGGGCTAGAGATAGCTAACTCAGCTGCGCGGGTAGCACGAGCTTCGCCGCGAGCAGAGCCAATACCCATAAGCGCAGAGCCTGCACCTTCCATAACGCTCTTCACGTCTGCAAAGTCCAAGTTGATAAGACCAGGGGTGGTAATCAAATCTGTAATTCCCTGCACTCCAGAGAGCAACACTTGGTCAGCACTTCTAAATGCTTCAACTGCCGTAATCGAGCGATCAGAAATTGCAAGTAGACGATCATTGGGGATAACAATGAGAGTATCTACTTCAGCGCGCAAAAGTTCAATTCCAACCTCTGCTTGAGCCGTTCTATGTTTTGCTTCAAATGAAAATGGCTTTGTAACTACACCAACAGTCAGTGCTCCTAGATCTTTTGCAATCTTTGCAATTATCGGTGCTCCACCAGTTCCCGTTCCTCCACCTTCACCAGCAGTGACAAAAACCATATCTGCTCCGCGAAGAACTTCTTCAATTTCATCCATGTGATCAAGTGCGGCTTGACGACCAACTTCTGGCGCAGCACCTGCGCCAAGACCGCGAGTTGATTTACGACCAATATCTAATTTCACATCTGCATCACTCATGATGAGTTGTTGTGCATCTGTATTTATTGCAATGAACTCAACACCTTTAAGACCGGCTTCAATCATTCTGTTAACAGCATTAACTCCGCCGCCACCAATCCCGACGACTTTAATAACTGCTAGATAATTCTGTGGTGTAGCCACGGTATGCCTCTCCTTGGACCCTAAATCTCTACTTGAGAGTTAAAGCACGTTGAATTCTGATGCGTAAAACTAGGACTCAGCGCTCTGTCTATCAATGACCGACACGATTTATTAAATAATTTATTACGAAATAAATTCTGAAGAATTACTTCGTAGAAGTTACTGGAGCCAATGGGTTGGTGAGGTCAATCCGAATAACTTTTGCATTATCTGCAATAGCCAATAAGTGGCGTAAAACATTGACTTTAAGTGCTAATTGAGTTGGACTCCCCCAGGAAATTTGTAAGCCGCTAAAGCTGGGCAGAGTGGTTGTCATCTTGATCGATTCTGAAGACAGGACCTGTAACTCACTCATCCCGGCGAGAAAATCACTTGGGATGTGGGTCAAGAAATCTGCCACTGCCTGTTTGGAGGCCTGATCCTGGGAAGAGAAGGTGATCAACGGAAGGTTTGTAGGTGCACTTGGCGCTGCAAAAGAAACTCCTTGACTATCAAAGTAAGCAACAGCGCCATTTACCTCATAGCGAGCAACAGGAATTCTAGGTATTGCCATAATGCTCACATTTCCCGTGGCCCAATGTCGATTGATATTGAGATGCTTAATCCATTTTTGGCTTGCTAAATCACGATTAATTTTAGAGAGATTGACTCTGGCGAGTGGCAGGCCTAAATGTATATCGGCAGGTTCAATGATCTGCGATATCAGGGCTTCATTACCATTTGCCGAAAGCTCAATCTTCTTCACAACAAGCAGTTTTGACCAACCAAGCATGTATGCGCATAAACTAACTAAAACTAGTAAGAGAACAATTACTGGCAGATTCTTTGATCTGATCAAATTAAACTTACGAATGTTTCTCTTCCAATGCTTGAACAATGACTGGGGCTAATGAACTCACGTCACCTGCGCCAAGAGTCATGATTAAGTCCCCGGGCTTGGCAATTGAGACAACCCTTTCAACAGCACTCACCATAGATGGCTCAAACCCAGAGTGTTCCCTATCCATAAGCTTTGTAATCATCTGGGATGTCACGCCCGGAATAGGCTCTTCACTTGCTGGGTATATTTCTAAAACTAAAACATCATCAGCAATTGAGAGTGCATCTGCAAATTCAGAAGCAAATGCCTGGGTTCTAGAATATCTATGGGGTTGAAAAACGACTATTACTTTGCCTGATTGGACATAATTCTTTGCAGTTTCTAATGTTACGCGTAGTTCAGTTGGATGATGTCCGTAATCATCAATAACTTCAATGCCATTAACTACACCTTTACGTTCAAAACGGCGCCTTGAACCGGAGTATTTAGCGAGACCTGCTATAAGACTCTCTGAATTCAGGCCAAGTGCAACACCTGCTGCAAGCGCTGCAGTTGCATTCACAAGATTGTGTTGACCAGGAATTTCTAGCTGCAAATCCGGCAAAATTTTGCCATTCTTCGAAACTCTCGTAAGACACCTACCTGGTTCTAAAAGGATTCTAGAGATTGTGTAATCAGCTTCACCCTGACCATAAGTAATAACGGCAATGTCACTGCGCTTAATACGTCCAAGCAGGGTCTTAACCCCAGGATCATCTATGCAAACAACAAGGAACCCGCCACTTTGAATTGAATCAGTGAAATCTAAGAATGCTTTAAAAACCTCTTCGAGTGACTTGAAGTGATCAACATGGTCTAACTCAATATTTGTAATGATTGCCCCAAATGGGTGATAGGCCGTGAAAGATCCATCAGACTCATCTGCCTCGGCAACAAAGATCTCACCGCTACCAAGATGGGCATTAAGCCCAGAACTATTGATTAAGCCTCCGATAGCAAAAGATGGGTCACTGCCCGCAGATTGAAGTGCGACGGTAAGCATGGAGGTTGTCGTGGTCTTTCCATGTGTTCCAGCCACCGCGATCGACTTTTTTCCTACCATCAACATTGCCAGAGCTTCTGCTCTAGTTAAGATTTTAATACCAGCACTTTTGGCAGCAGTAATTTCAAGATTGGCATCACCGATCGCACCTGATGCAATCACCAAATGAGCGCCTTGAATATTTTTAGCATCATGGCCAATAAAAATTTCTGCTCCCAACGACTCGAGGGAATCTACGATGCTAGAGCGTTTTACGTCTGACCCACTTACGTTAAGTCCTTCTGCAATCATGATGCGGGCAATTCCACTCATGCCGGCTCCACCAATACCCACAAAGTGAATTTGCTTACCCTCAAGTTTTTCTACATTGCTGCTCATTGAAGTGCTTCCAATATATATCTACCCATTTGCACCTCTGCATCAAGCGGAAAGTTTGCACCCACCAGTGATGATGAACGCTTAGTTGCCCGCTTCATCATTTCTTCAAGGTTTTCACCAATCCAAATGGCTGAGAACTCGCTGTTATTAATAACTATTCCACCACCAGTTGATGTAACGAGCATAGCATTTTGGACTTGCTCACCGTTACCAATCGGTAGTGGTACATAAAGAGTGAATACACCAAGTGCACCTGTTTCAAAAACGGTTACAGCTCCTGCTCGCGAAATCACCATATCTGCAACTGCATATACTGAGGCCATATCTTCTATATAGGAGAATGGAAAGTAATTCTGAGATGCACTTGGGAGAGGATTATTTCTTCCAACCGCATGGATAACTTGAATACCAAGATTCTTAAAAGTCTCGAGAGACTGTGCAATAACACTATTAAATTTAACCGAACCAAGAGATCCGCCAAATATTACAACAGTCGGCTGGTTATCTTTTATCCCTAACTTTTTTGCAGATATAACTCTCTCCGTTGCTCTTTCAGTTAGTGACATTTTTGCTAGTTTAACAATCTCGGGTCGAAGCGGAATCCCAACTACTTCAACGTGATCTAAGACTTTATCGGCTGCACTAAAAGCAACGAGAGTGCGGCCTCCAAGGAAGTTTCCTAATTTGTTTGCCATTCCTGGCTTTACATTTGCCTCGTGAATAAAGATTGGCTTTCGGCGTACCTTCGCCACAAGGTAAGTAGAGGCAGCCACATATCCACCAAAGCCAACAACAACATCAGCATTTTTTACAATCCGATCAGACTGATACAAAGATTTGATGTAGCGAAAGATCCAAGACAGAGCTTGGAAGCTAATTTTGCGAGGGAAAGCTGCTTTTTCAATCCTTTTAAGTTCAAATCCTGCCGCTTCAACTAAAGAATTCTCAACACCAGAGTGAGTTCCAACAAATGTACAAGTGAGTTCGATGGTTTGACTGCGCAGCCACCTTGCAACAGCTAAAGCTGGTTCAACATGCCCAGCTGTCCCTGCAGCAGCAAAAAGTACAGTCTTCTTAGTCATTAAATGTTATAGATTCTGTTGGGCGCGAACCGCCAGTCGAATATCAGGATCTCTGCGTGCCACATTGAGAACATAACCAATTCCGACAAAATTTGCGATTAACGATGATCCTCCATAGCTAATAAATGGCAAGGTTACTCCTACAACTGGAAGCACACCTATTGTTGAGCCAATATTAATAATGACCTGCATTAACATCCAGATACCAATCCCAGCGCATGCATATCGTGAGAAGTGATCCTTTGTCTGTGTTGCTGTTTTGAAGACACCAAAAAGCAAAGCTGCAAACAAAACAAGCACAATCAGAGTGCCAAGTAAGCCAAGTTCTTCGCCTATTACGGAGAAAATAAAATCGGTGTGAGCTTCCGTCAGATTCCCCCACTTTTGTCTGCTTGCCCCTAGGCCAACACCAAACAAGCCACCGCTAGCAAGTCCCATAAGTGAATGTGCTGGTTGCCAACCTGCAAATTTATAAACAGAAGGAGCAAATGGATTTAATACTGCGGTAAATCTATGCAGCCTGTATGGGGCTATAAAAACTAGGTAGCCAACTCCCATTCCAAGCACTGCTCCTACCGAGACAAAGTGGCGCAACGCCAGGCCACTTACAAATAACATGCCAGCAACAACTCCTAAAATAATAATTGTGGTTCCAAGATCTCCTCCCTTTAGGATCAAACCGACGATAATTGCGGTCCCGGGCAATAAAAATGCGACATGGCGCATAGAGGATTTAGCTAGGGTTTTTAATTCATACTTTTGTAATTGTGATGCGCACCAGAGTATTAGCCCTATCTTCGCAAATTCACTTGGCTGCATTGTTAACGGTCCAAGTCGAACCCAGCTTGTATTTCCATTAATTGTTTGCTTCAGCGGGGTTAACGGCAGGAGCATTAAAAGAAAGCTGGCGGGCAAGGCATACTTAACTAAACGATCCCAAATAGATCTCTTCCAGTGGGAGCAGATATAAACAATGAACAGCGAGATTGCAAAAAACATTAGTTGGCGAAAAAATATTGTGTAGGTAGATCCTGATTGCTGGAGTGAAACAACAGAAGATGCAGAAAGAACCATAACGATTCCAAGCGCCGAAAGGGCTGCTACCGAGCCAACTACTAGGTAATAAGGGGTTGCAGGCCTATTAAAAAAACTTATATATTGTTCTCGGCGGGATGCTGAACGAATACTCACATTCCCACCATTTCTCTTACTGTTCGAGCAAAAATATCTCCCCGTTCTGCATAGTCCTTGAATTGATCCATGGATGCACATGCCGGGGCCAGCAATACAGTATCCCCGCTCTGCGCGAGCTCCTGTGCTTTTGACACAACGCTACGCATAAGATTTTCAGGATCGCCATCAAATTCCACTGGGAAATACGTCACGTGCGGTGCATGTTTATCGAGTGCTGCCGCTATGAGGTCACGGTCTTGGCCGATCAAGATCGCGCTCTTTATGCGCTTAGAACATCTAGCTACTAAATCATCCATACTTGCGCCCTTTGCTAATCCTCCGGCTATCCAAATAGCTGAAAGTTGTGAAAGAAGTGCGGCAAGTGCGGCATGTGGATTAGTTGCCTTGGAATCATCCACCCAAGTAATTCCATCTTTTTCAAGAACTACTTCTAGGCGGTGACTATCTAACTTAAATGCACTAAGCCCACTGCGAATACCTTCATGTGAGATGCCGACCGACAATGCAAGTCCGCCAGCTGCCATAGCATTAGAAATATTATGAGGGACTGTTGGCGTGATATCTGCAAGTTCAGCAAAGGCAAAAGCCTGCGAAGGGTTATCTACAAATGCACGATCTATCAATAAATTTTCAACCAAACCAAGTTCATTTACTTGCGGTGTGTCTAGTGAGAAAAAAATCTTTCGACCACCCCATGCTGATGAGCGAAGAACACTCTCGCTATCTAGTGAGTTGATTATTGCAACATCAGAAAATTTAAGTAATTTCATCTTTGCATCAGCATATGAATCAAATGTTCCATGCCAATCTATGTGGTCTGGCGCAATATTCAGTAAGGCTGAAGTGTGAAAGTGAGGTAATTGGCTCCACTCAAGTTGAAATGAAGATAATTCAAGTGCCAGTACATCATAATTTTTTCCGGAGCCAAGAACTTTGATGACTGGTTCACCTACATTGCCACATGTAATTCCTTTTACCCCACTAGCATCAAATATCGACTGAACCATTTGGATTGTGGTGGTCTTACCATTAGTTCCAGTAAGAGCAATCCACTTTTGATCTGGCGCAATTTCTGACTTCACTAACCAAGAAAAATCTAGTTCACTTATTAGTTCTGTGCCTTGCGCACGAAGTTTTTCAATAAGTGGGTGGGTCGTTTTCCATCCAGGAGAAATAATTGCTAAGTCATACGGAGCTGAAATATCACTCTTTGCATTCTTGTTTTTCTCATCAATAAGATCACTCTCAAGTAAATGCGAGGCGAGAAAGTTATGAACTGCCTCCCCTGTAATACCTGCCCCTACGACAGCAATCTTTTTGCTTTGTAGTGAGCGCAAATAAGACATGTTAAGAAGCAACCCATTGGGCATAGAAAATCCCAAGGCCGGCAGCAACACAAATTCCAGCAATAATCCAAAAGCGAATCACGATTGTGACTTCAGCCCAGCCCAGTAGTTCAAAGTGGTGTTGCAGTGGAGCCATTCGAAATACTCTTTTACCACCTGAAATTTTAAAATATAAGCGTTGAATAATCACTGACATCGTGATGATGACAAATAAGCCACCGAGAGCAACCAAAAGCACTTCGGTACGAAGCATAATTGCAAAACCTGCAATTGCCCCCCCAAGTGAAAGTGCGCCCACATCTCCCATAAAGATTTTTGCTGGTGAAGTATTCCACCACAAAAATCCTGCACAAGCCCCAGCAAATGCTGCAGCCAAAATCGATGTATCCAGTGGGTCTCGGACAAAATAACACTTACTTAAATGAGCGGTAGCAGAAGAAAGTCCGCAGCTATGTCTAAATTCCCACACTCCGATAAGAATAAATGCGAGCAGGGTCATGATCGATGTTCCGCTTGCTAAACCATCTAAACCATCCGTGAGATTAACAGCATTGCTCGTGCCCATCACAAGGATGATAATCCAGATAACTACAAGAAGTGATCCCAAAGTAATCGAAGTATCACGGACCGTTGATAAGTGCAATGAAATAGGTGCTAACTTAAAAGTATCTTTGAAATGAATTCCTATGACACCAAAGATTCCTGCAGCTAACCCTTGCCCAAGTAACTTTTGCCAACCAGTAAGTCCAAGTGAGCGTTGCTTAATAATTTTGAGCCAATCATCAATAAAGCCCACTAAACCAAGTCCCACTGCTAAGCCAATAATAAGCAAAGCAGAGGCGCTAATGGAAACTCCATTAATGAGGTGGCTCGCAAAATAACCAATAAGCGCGGAGAAGAGAAGTACGATCCCGCCCATAGTTGGTGTACCACGCTTAACGTGATGTGATGTTGGCCCATCATCGCGAATGACTTGGCCATATCCACGTTTTGCAAAGACTTTAATAAATATAGGCGTAAGAATGAAACTTAAAATTGTAGAAAAACTGCCAGCGATCAAAATACCTTTCATTCGTATTTAACCTGCCAGCCTGCTATTAACTTCTCTGAGAGTTCATCGAGATGCTCCGCGCGGGATGCTTTAATTAACAGGACATCGCCCTCTTCAATATGACGTAAAAATCTAACCGCTTCTTCTTGAGTGAGCGCATAATGCGTTGACATTTCATCCCCTGCTAGGTGGCTTAACTCAAGGCCATTGAGATATAGGTCAGTTCCTACAGATACTAAATGGTCTACTCCTAATTCAGAGGCGAGTCTGCCAATAGTTAGATGCTCTTCTGCCTCAGACTCGCCGAGTTCGTGCATCTTCCCGAGAAACGCCCATGAAGATCCTCCACGTTCTTGGGTGAGAAGGACCAAAGTTCGAAGGGCAGCACTGACGCTCTCTGGATTAGCATTGTATGAATCATTAATAAACAAGAGCTCATGGAGATCGTGCAATTCCATTCGCCATTTACTTGAAATCTCTGCTGTAGAAAGAGCGGCCGCGACTGATTCAATAGAAATTCCAACTTCAAGAGCAACAGCTGCTGCTGCAAGTGCATTTGAAATTTGGTGCATACCAAGCAAGCGAAGTGCTACTGGTGCACGTCCAGATGCTGCTACCAAATCAAAATGGGCTCGCCCCTCACGGAATTCAATATCAGCCGCTCTCACATTGCACTCTGGGTTTTCTCCAAATAAAACACGTTTCACGCCAGGTTTAGATTGCATTTTTGGGCTGTATGAATCATATGTGCCGAGTATCGCTACCCCATCACTTTGAAGTGATGCGATGAGTTCACCCTTAGCTTGAGCAATTCCTTGACTATTTCCAAATTCACCAACATGGGCACTTCCAACAACAAGTACAACACCTATTTGGGGTGCACCTATTTTAGTGAGGGCAGTTATGTCGCCTATATGACGTGCACCCATTTCCAAGACACAGTATTTTGTCTCATCAGTGCACTGAAGGATTGTGAGTGGGACACCTATTTCGTTATTAAATGAACCTCGCGGAACAACACTCTTACCTGCAATCGGCAAGATGTGGCCTAGGAGATCTTTAGTTGTTGTCTTTCCATGTGAACCAGTAATCCCAATAAAAGTACAGTCGTTCATGCGGGCGCGCACTTCTTTTGCTAATTGTTGGAGCGCCATGAGAGAATCTTTCACAATAATCGCTGGAATTCCAAGGTCTGTCGTCATCAGCACAAAGCTCGCTCCTGCCCTGATAGCCTCTTTTGCGAAGTCGGTTCCATCGACTCGCTCTCCTGGGAGGGCGATGAAATAGTTATCTGCAGTTACTTTGCGTGAATCAATCTCAGGACTTTCGGTAATGATCTTCTTCTCATCGATATTAACTGAGGTGCCGCCCACAATATCGGCGATCTCTTTGATCGTTAACGAAATCATGACAAACCTTCGATTGCGCGCGCTAGTTCAATGCGATCGTCGAAATCAATCTTCGTTTCTTTGATTTCTTGGCCACGTTCGTGACCTTTACCCAATACAAGAACGCAATCCCCCACTGTCGCTTCTGCAACAGCAATGGCGATTGCTGTCCGCCGATCTACCTCAACAGATGCGTTCTCTTGAAGATCTAAACCAGCAACCATCTCATTTATAATAGCTAACGGATCCTCACTTCGCGGGTTATCACTTGTGAAGATAGCAAAATCTGAACCTTCGCGAAGAGCCTTGCCCATGAGCGCTCTCTAGGATTTATCCCGATCTCCACCGCAACCTAGAACAGCAATAACACGGCCCTTGGTGAGGGACCGAGCAGTTGAAAGTACGTGTGCAACTGCATCTGGGGTGTGGGCATAATCCACTAAAGCTATGAACTTTTGTCCTATAGCAACTGGTTCAAGTCTTCCTGCTGGAGCGCTAAGCAAATGCATAACCGAGCCAATCACAATTGGGTCTACGCCGGTATGAACAGCTAATGCAACCGCAAGTAGCGCGTTATCTACGTTGTGAAGTCCAAGTAGCGGCAATGTGCCTTCAATAAGAATGCCGCCTGTTCCTCGTAT
>CAIUHY010000113.1 GCA_903899145.1 uncultured Actinomycetes bacterium | reverse complement strand
GGCTATTCGATCAGGATCAAAAGTGACTACTTGGCCATCTTTCTTTCGTACTTGTGTCGTTGACTCAAGGTAGCCAAGTAGGTCACGGAAGCCTCCTTCAGGGTCAAACAAGCGAATGCTGACGCGGTGGCCAATCTCATTTTCTGAAGGGCTATCCTTCATAACTGGCCTCCTTCTCGACGTGCATCCACTATTGTCTACCTATTATTCTTGTCTATTGGCAGTAAACGCCACTTGAGAGCAAGTGTCAGATACGCCAAGTGAATACTTGAAAGGAAGCCCGTGACCTACGTAATTGCCGAACCTTGTATCGATGTGAAAGACAAGTCATGCATCGAGGAGTGTCCTGTTGATTGTATTTATGAAGGCGGTCGGATGCTTTATATCCAGCCTGATGAGTGCGTGGACTGTGGCGCTTGCGAACCAGTCTGCCCCGTAGAAGCTATTTATTATGAAGATGACATTCCAGCAGCATGGAAGCAGTACGGCGATGTAAACAGTGGCTTCTTTGTAGAACTTGGTTCACCAGGTGGTGCAAGCAAAGTTGGTGCGACAAATAGTGATCACGCAACAGTTGCTGCAATGCCTGCGAAGGCTGGCGAGTAAAAGATCAAACTCCCGGATTTTCCCTGGGATGTACTTGCCCCTTATGGAGAACGTGCAAAAGCACATCCTGAAGGTAGAATTGATCTTTCTGTAGGAACACCTGTTGATTCAACCCCAGATTTTATTCAAGAAGCACTTTCCAACTCTTCAAATTCTCCGGGTTACCCACTGACAATTGGCTCTCCTACTTTGCGCGCGGCAATGCGAAGTTGGGCAATGAATCAACTTGGAATTACCGGTGACTTTGATGTTCTACCAACTATTGGATCTAAAGAATTTATTGCATGGCTTCCTACTGTTCTTGAATCAAAGAAAGTGCTTTATCCTAAAATTGCTTACCCAACATATTTGGTTAGTGCGCAACTCGCCCATGCTGAACATCAAGCAGTAGATATAGATCCGAATCAGTGGCCAGCATCTGATCTCCTCTGGGTGAACTCACCATCCAACCCAACGGGCAGAGTTGCCCCTCTATCTGAACTTGAAGCAATCATTAAGTATTCACGTAAAAATAAGTCAGTAGTAGCAAGTGATGAGTGTTATATAAACTTTCCAGCAACCATAAGCGCTCCTACTCCACTATCTATATTTAACGCTGCAGCAGGAAACAATGAAAATATACTTGGGATTTACTCTCTGTCTAAGCGATCGAATATGGCGGGTTATCGCGCTGGTTTAGTTGTTGGAGATAGCGCCCTCATTGCCAAGATACGCGAGGTAAGAAAGCATGCAGGAATGATTCTTTCAGCTCCCGTGCAGGCAGCGATGATTGCGGCACTGGGCGATGAAAAACATGTCCGCGTGCAGGCAGATCGGTATGCCCAAAGGCGCTCCATACTGCGCCCTGCGCTGGAGGCACTGGGTTTTAAAGTCGAACACACAGAAGCTGGTTTATATATTTGGTGTACCAGAGGTGAGGCAGATATGGATTCAGTTGCTTTTCTTGCCGATCGTGGAGTGCTTGTGACACCTGGACATTTTTATGGAGAAGCTGGGGCGCAATATATTCGGGTTGCACTTACCGCTACCGATGATGAGATTACCCGCGCTGCTGCAAGAATGCATGAGTAGAGTGAAATAATGAGTAGAGCGCAGTCAGCAATATTGCTTGTGGGAGGCTTTGGAACTCGCCTTCAGCCGCTGACATTAAAGACACCTAAGCCGATGCTCTCTGTTGCAGGCATTCCCT
>CAIUHY010000112.1 GCA_903899145.1 uncultured Actinomycetes bacterium | reverse complement strand
CCGCTCCAAGCCTGACAATCTGCATATCCCTATGTACTTCGCGGAATGTATTTCCTTCAATATCTGCCACGAGTAGGCGAATAGAGTTTGTGCCGCAATCAATCGCCGCTACTCGCATGGGTTTGTTAACCACCAGTCGCCGAGTATGACAAGTGCTTCATCGCCCAGTGGATTTACGCCAAGTCCTGCACCAAGTGAGTGAGCAACAAGTGAATGTAAACATTTCACACGATCTGGCATTCCTCCAGCAGTAACACCTTCAACTTCAGGAACATCCATACGAAGTGCCCCTCGTGCTGCTAAATAATCATCATGTGCTGCGTGATAAGCACCAGCTAATTCATGATCTGTTGTTAAGCGTTTCTGCATTTCTCCCATTATTCCTGAACTTTCAAGAGTTGAAATTGCTCCAGTAAGCCTTGGACATGTTGCATAATAAAAAGTAGGAAATGGAGTTCCATCAGCTAATCGCGGAGGTGTCTCAACAACATCTGGCTTGCCACAAGGACAACGGTGAGCAATTGCATGAACATCGCGCGGTGTACGACCTAATTGTCTTTCAATTGCATCTAAATCTTCTTGTGATGCTTTCTCACTCATTTTGTAACGTTCGTTGATGAAATAGACGAAATTACTTGCTCATACCAAGGAATGCCCACGGGGATCTGATTTGCAACAGGCGCCGCAGGACTCTGATCTTGTCCTGGTTGCTTACCAGCACCTAAAACTGCATATTGGTGCTCACCTGGAAATACATAGTGCAACCGCACGCGCGCTTGTTGGGCGACAAACTGTGGATCACTCCATTGCAGCAATTGATCTTGTGCCTGCTTAAGCGTTGCATTTGCTCCAGCAATTTGTGCTTTATAGGAATTAATTTGAGCACGCTGAGCAAAGTAGCGCTGAGTTGGTGGCGCAAGAGTAATGGCAAGAATTAAGAGCGTAGTGGCGATGGCTAAACTTCGCCCCGAAATGCTCTTAAACATTAGTTATTTACTTATTACTACTTGCCACTAAAACGTGGGAATGCATCGCGCCCTGCATAGAGAGCGGAGTCAGCAAGCTCTTCTTCAATGCGAAGTAGTTGGTTGTATTTAGCAACACGTTCTGATCGAGCAGGAGCCCCTGTCTTAATCTGACCACATTCAAGTGCAACGGCAAGATCTGCAATTGTTGTGTCTTCTGTCTCACCTGAGCGGTGGGACATCATTGAACGGTATCCATTGCGGTGAGCAAGGGAGACTGCATCAATGGTTTCGGTCAGTGTTCCGATTTGGTTGACCTTAACAAGAAGCGCATTTGCAGCACCTACCTTAATTCCCTTTGCCAAGCGTTCTGGATTCGTCACAAATAAATCATCTCCCACAATCTGAATCTTTGAACCAAGTTCGGCAGTCATCTTGACCCAGCCATCCCAGTCATCTTCATCGAGCGGATCTTCAATGGAAACAATTGGGTAAGAAGAGACAAGGTCAGCGTAGTAAGCAATCATCTCATCGCTACCTTTTTGCTTTCCTTCAAATGAATACTTTCCATCTTTATGAAACTCGGTTGCCGCAACGTCCATAGCAAGTCCAATTTCTTTCCCTGCCTTAAATCCAGCAGCGTTAATAGCTTCAAGGATTAAATCAAGGGCGGCGCGATTGCTATCAAGGTTAGGCGCAAATCCACCTTCATCGCCAATGCTTGTTGCTAGTCCACGCTTTTTTAAAACAGCTTTGAGGCTGTGATAAATCTCAGCGCCCCAGCGAAGTGATTCTTTAAAAGATTCTGCGCCAATGGGTGCAACCATGAATTCTTGAACATCAACGTTTGTATCTGCGTGCGCTCCGCCATTAAGAATATTCATCATGGGGACAGGAAGTGTGTGAGCGGTTGGTCCACCTATATAACGAAAGAATGAGAGGTCAGCAGATTCTGCTGCAGCTCTGGCAACGCCGAGTGAAACACCAAGAATCGCGTTAGCGCCAAACCGTGACTTATTCTTTGTTCCATCAAGATCGATCATTTCTTCATCGATCATGCGTTGATCTTGTGCATCAAATCCGATAACCGCTGGCGCCAGTTCATCGTTAACAAAGTTAACGGCCTTTTCAACACCTTTGCCTAAATAACGCTTTCCACCATCGCGAAGTTCTGCTGCTTCAAATGCGCCTGTAGATGCACCGCTTGGAACTGCAGCGCGAGCTGTTGTTCCATCTTCAAGAAGTACTTCTACTTCAACGGTTGGGTTTCCGCGGGAATCTAAAATTTCACGGGCGTGAACTGCATCAATAAGGGCCATGTGCTTATCCTACCGTTTCGTTTCATACTGCTTGATTGCCTCAATATATTTCTTAGTTGCCGCGCGCAAAGCCACTTCAGGATCAAGGCCAGCGGCCTGCGCTTGATCAATGAGTCCAAAAAGAACCTCGCCCAGTTCAGCTTCATTGATATCTGGAGCAACTTGTACAGGGTGAGCAATGGGAACGCTATAGCCAGATTTTTCTGAGCGATAGATCATTTTTGTAGCAAGAGACATTGCTGGTTGTCCTAGTGGAACGCCATCAACAGCAGATGTTCGATTTTTTTCTTCACGCTTTTGCTTTTCCCAATTTTCAAGAACATCATCGTATGTCACATCTGAATCGGTAAAGACGTGTGGATGACGGTGGATGAGTTTGTCAGCAATTCCTTTTGCAACATCTTCAATACTAAAAGGGGCGTTTTTATCATCTTCAGCAACCCGTGCATGAAAATATACTTGCAATAGGAGATCGCCGAGTTCTTCTTTCATTGCAGCTCGGTCATTATCTTCAACCGCTTCAATGTACTCATAAGATTCTTCAAGAAGATACTTCAGCAAACTTTCGTGTGTTTGCTCAGCATCCCACTGGCATCCGCCAGGGGACCGTAATTGGTCCATTACCTGGCGAAGGCGTAAGAGTTCAGAACTCATAGTTAGTTACTTAGATGCACTCGGTGTTGGAGCAGGTGCTGATCCAGTTGGAGGAGTAACAACCGAGCGCGTTGCATCCCAGTTTCCATACTTTGGATCGACCTTCACTTTTAGTTTTGTGCTAACTATTGAAACAAGCTTTTCAAGCGTAGCCTGTGTTTGAGCAGCGGTAACACCCTGTGCTTGAACCTTCTTAGCAAGGCCCTCGTCATACAAAATTGTCTTGAGATACATAGGAAGATCTGCACTTGCAATATTTGCTCCTACTAACGACTTTGGCATTCCAGCCTCTGATCCAACTTGGCTTACGATAGAAGCACGGCGGGCTGCAATATCGGCGGGAGTTACCGAAACACCATTTTGGGCTGCTGTATCCGCAAGTAAATATGCAATGAGATGGAAATTTAATTCATTAAGCGTTAGTGCATCACCTGTTGGAAGATTCATCCCAGTTGTGTCAACCTTTTTACGCTCGGCAAGAATGTTATTGACGCTAGTTGTCACATCAGAGACAGTTACTTTGTCACTTCCAACTGATGCCTCAATCGCAGCTGATCCGCATGCAGTCAGAGTTATTGCAACTAATCCTGTGCCTATGAGGGCAATAATCTTCTTCATGAATCTCCTATATTAAAGACTAGCTAGGACTCCCATAGCCCACGGCAGGAGTGAAGTATCTCCTATGTCAGCACCACCTAGCCAATTCACCTCTGTTCCCCTTGCAACCAAAACACTTTGTGTGACCGATTTAATGAGAGAACCTGGATATTGCCTCTGTAGACGAAGCTGCGCTGATTCTGGCAAGGTAATAGGGGCAATCTTTAAGAATTTGCCTTGGAGTACTACTTCTGAATAGTTCTTTGACTTTGCAAGTACTCGAAGCCTTGCAACATCAATTAAATTCACAGCCTCATTGGGTAATTGCCCAAAGCGATCAACTAGCTCCTCCACAATCGCATCTAGCGCTGCATCATCATGGGCATCTGCCATTCTGCGATAAAGATCAAGGCGTAGCCGCTCTGATGGCACGTACTCCACAGGCAAATGCGCGGTGATTGGTAGTTCTACCTTGCACTCTTTCACTCGAGGATTTGCATCCACATATCCGGTCTTAAAGTCTTCTACTGCCTCTCCCACCATACGCATATAAAGATCAAAACCAACTTCTGCGATGTGACCAGATTGTTCGCCACCTAATAAATTACCGGCGCCTCTAATCTCTAGGTCTTTAAGTGCAACTTGCATGCCAGAACCTAAATCTGTATTCGTAGCAATTGTTGTCAGGCGATCATGGGCAATCTCAGTAAGCGGCTTATCTGGTGAATAAAGAAAATAGGCATAGGCGCGTTCTCTACTTCGTCCTACACGTCCTCGTAATTGATGAAGTTGTGAAAGACCAAATGTATCTGCACGGTCAACAATGAGCGTATTGGCATTGGGGATATCTATGCCACTTTCAATGATGGTAGTGCAAACCAAAATATCAAAATCTCTATTCCAAAATCCTAAGATCACATCTTCTAACTCTCGTTCCCCCATCTGCCCGTGAGCTACGCGAATGCGTGCTTCAGGGACTAGTTGTCCTAAACGAATAACAACAGCGTCAATACTTTCTACCCGGTTATGAATAAAGAAGATTTGCCCATCACGCAAAAGTTCGCGGTGAATAGCAGCAGTCACCTGCTTCTCTTCATATGGGCCTACATATGTCAGAACTGGATGGCGTTCCTCTGGTGGGGTGGTGATATTAGACATCTCTCGAATACCGGTAATCGCCATCTCTAGCGTACGAGGAATAGGGGTTGCCGACATAGAGAGCACATCAACATTAGTACGCGCTTTCTTCAGCTCCTCTTTATGTTCAACACCAAAGCGCTGTTCTTCATCCACGATCACAAGGCCAAGATCGCGGAAGGTGACATCTTTAGAGAGCAAGCGGTGAGTGCCTATAACAATATCGATAGAACCGCTCGTAATACCTTCTAAGATCTCTTTGCTCTCTTTTGCGGTATTAAATCTAGAAAGACCAGCAACTCGAACAGGGAAACCTGCATAACGATCCTGAAATGTCTTTAAATGTTGTTGCACAAGAAGAGTTGTTGGGACAAGTACTGCTACCTGCTTTGCATCTTGCACAGCTTTAAATGCTGCGCGTATGGCGATCTCTGTCTTTCCATACCCCACATCGCCACATACAACCCTGTCCATAGGATAAGAACGCTGCATATCTGCTTTTACTTCATCAATTGTTGATTGCTGATCGATTGTTTCTACGTAGGCAAAAGATGCTTCAAGCTCTCTCTGCCACGGAGTATCGGGTGAGAATGCAAAACCTGGAGCGCTCATACGCGCGGCATAAAGTTGAATAAGTTCTGCGGCGATCTGTTTAACTGCTTTGCGGGCACGCTTCTTAGCATTCTGCCAATCTGCCCCTCCAATGCGATGCACTGCCGGTGCTTCCCCTCCTACATAGCGCGTGATTTGCTCCAGTGAATCAGTCGGAACAAATAAACGATCTGCAGGTTGTCCGCGTTTTGAAGAGGCATATTCAATAACTAAATATTCTCGAGAAATGCTGCCTACTGTTCTTTGAAGTAATTCGAAGTATCTACCCACACCATGTTGTTCGTGTACAACATAATCACCAGGCTTAAGTTCTAATGGGTCAATAGCCTTCTTGCGACGAGAAGGCATACGTGGTTGGTCTTTATTGCTACTTTGAACGCCTGATATATCCTTTTCAGTAATAAATACCGTCTTATATTCATCGCTAGCAAAGCCATGCTCGATAGGTGTGGTGAGTACATATATTGCATCCCGGGTCAGATCTGGTGAGAAATTCTTCAGTAAACGAACAGGGAGATCACTTTCCTGAAAGAGCTTTGCATAACGCTCAACAATTCCAGGTCCTGCTGCTGTAAAAATAATTAAATACCCATCTGCTAACCACTTCCTTGTATCTTCAATCATCTCTTCTACTTTGCCGCCATATGTATGAACGGCACGAAAAACTTGGATTTTAGCTAACTGCTCTGGATCATTGATATATGGATCGATAGATGACCAAGAAGATGAACTAGGTAAATCATCTAACTCAAAATATCCCCCACGTTCTAGTTGTTCACTGAGATCTATTGGTGCATGTGCTCCCATTGCAGCACTTGACCATGATGCTTCTAAGAACTCTTTGTTCGTCATAATTAAATCAAGGGCTCTAGATGTAATGCGAGGAGCATCAAGTGTGATCACCTCATAGTCTTTAGGTAACAGATCAATGAGAGAAACAAGTTCGCTAGAGAGCGCACCAAGAAGTGATTCCATTCCGTCAACATAAATTCCTTGGGCAAGTTTGTGAGCCATTTCTGCCACTTGTGGAAATTCACTTTCAAGATAAGAGGCACGCTTTTTCACATCACTTGTGAGAAGTATTTCCCTGCACGGGTAAATCACAAGACTCTGGCGAACTTCTTCAAATGTTCGTTGATCGGCAACCGTGAACCATGAAAGCTCATCGATCTCATCACCAAAGAAATCAATACGTACTGGGTGATCAGCATCTGGCAAGAAAAGATCAACGATTCCCCCTCGCACCGCATAATCTCCGCGTCGTTCAACAAGATCGGTGCGGCTATAACCAAAGAGCTCAACGTTTTCGATAAGTAATTGCATAGAGATCTTTTTATTTTTTGAAAGACTTGGCAAATCAGTTTCTGTAATAGTTTTATTAATAGGTTGGATAAGGGCGCGAACCGAAGTAATAATAATTTTGTGTGCAGCAAGATCGGTCAGCATCTTCACGCGCTTGGCTACTGTGTCAGATTTTGGACTCAGTTTTTCGTGAGGCAAGGTCTCCCAGGGATCAAATTCAACAGCTGAGCCAATCCCCAGATATGTATCTAACTCATCAATGATTTCAGAAGCTCTCCGTGATGAAGAGCAAACAACGAGAATCGGAGATGTTAAAGAGCGCTGTGCCAGTAAGAGACCTGTAGCAGAAGGAATTGCAGCTAAGTGCTGAGTACTTTGGTCCACCTTCATGTGGGAGAAGGCTGTGATAAGTGTTTTCTGAGTACTCATAACACTCCTTCCATAACGGCTAATACCCCCGAATCCAATGGATACGGGGGTGAAGATGTAATTGAATTCTAGCGCGCCTAATAGATGGCAGAATTACATCTGTGACCCAGTCAGAACAGCAGGCCAGAGATGCGGGCGGCGTCGCTCGCGATGACCAAGAGCTGCGCAGTGATGTGCGCAAACTTGCAGATCTACTCGGGCAAAGTTTGGTCCGCCAGGAAGGGCAAGATCTTCTAGATCTTGTTGAATCTGTTCGCCGCGAAGTAAGAAGTGGCGGTGGAGAAGAAATTCTTAAAAACCTTGACGTCAAAGATAGCGTGCAATTAGTACGTGCTTTTAACGCTTACTTCAACCTTGCAAACGTTGCAGAACAAGTGCACCGCGCCAGAGTTCTAAGCGAGGAACGTGAAGAGAGCGGATCATGGATCTCTAGGGCAGTAGATAACATTCTCAAAGCTCAATCTGAGCATAAAGATTTCACACAAAAAGATATTGCGAAGTGGATGCAAGAGTTCTCTGTCAGGCCTGTTTTCACAGCTCACCCAACTGAAGCAGCGCGACGTTCAGTTCTTAGCAAACTTGGCAGCATCGCTGTACTACTTGATGATAAAAAAAGTAGTGAACGCGAGCGCGGCCTAGCCGAAGCTGTGGATCTGCTCTGGCAAACCGATGAACTTCGTTTGGGCCGGCCCGAGCCTCTTGATGAAGCTATGAATGCTCTTTATTACTTAGATGATTTATTTGTTATTACTGTGCCAACAGTTCTTGATGATTTTGCCAGAGAATTAGAGCGTTTAGGTGTAAAGATCGAACCCACATCTCGTCCTTTATCTTTCGGAACTTGGATTGGCGGAGACCGTGATGGAAACCCAAATATCACGGCATCTGTCACCCAATCTGCGATTACACTGCAAGTGGGTCACTTCATTCGTGCAATGCTCACGGCTCTTGATCCTTTGCGCCAAGCACTCTCTGTCTCCACACGTATTGCAGGGGCCTCAGATGAACTCAAAACTTCTGTTGCTTCAGATTTAGCAAACCTTCCAGAGATTGAAGAGCGCTTTAAACGTCTCAACGTTGAAGAACCATATCGCCTTAAAGCAACTGCTATTCGGCACAAGTTGATCTTGACCCAACGTCGTCATAGCGCGGGTGCTCCTCATGCACCAGGACGTGACTATGAGAACACCGCTGAATTACTCGCTGATCTGATGTTGATGCGTGACTCACTTTTGACACATAAAGGTGAACTCATTGCTCATGGGCTTCTTGAGCGTTTAATCCGCGCGGTATCTAGCTTTGGTATTACCCATGCAACGATGGATATTCGTGAGCATTCAGATGCCCATCACCATGCACTTGCTCAGCTTGCAGCAAACCCAGAGAAGCTAGATGCTCAGGCTGCAGCAACTATCGCAACGTTTATCGCCATCAATGATCTCATTGAAAAGTTTGGTCCGGAGGTCATCGAGACATACATCATCTCTATGACTAAATCTCACGAAGATGTCCTCGCTGCAGTTGAATTAGCAAAACGGGCAGGGTTAGTAACACCTGAGCAAGCAAAGATCGGCTTCGCCCCACTTCTTGAAACCGTTGCTGAACTGCGTGCGGCAGATACGATTTTAAATGCGCTGCTCTCTGATCCTGACTATAGAAAACTTGTGAAGAACCGGGGAGATATTCAAGAGGTCATGCTCGGATATTCAGATTCCAATAAAGATGCTGGAATTGCTACATCACAATGGGAGATCCATAAAGCTCAAAGAAAATTACGCGACACTGCAATTAAACATGGTGTGAAGCTTCGCTTATTCCATGGCCGTGGCGGCTCAGTAGGACGAGGTGGCGGCCCAACCTATGATGCGCTGATTGCTCTTCCATGGGGATCAATCGATGGCCAAGTAAAGATGACCGAACAAGGTGAAGTCATCAGTGATAAATATGCTCTTCCTGCACTTGCCAGAGAGAACGTTGAACTCTCACTTGCCGCGGCCCTTGAAGCAACCATTCTTAACCGTGCTCCCCGCCAATCAGCAGAAGATCTCGCTAAATGGAGTGCATGCATGGATGCGGTGAGTGATCATTCATTTAAAACATACCGTGATCTCGTTGATCACCCAGATCTTCCTGCATATTTCTATGCATCAACTCCCGTGGAACAACTCGGAGATATGTTCTTAGGTTCACGCCCATCTCGTAGGCCCGATGGTGCAGCAGGTGGCATTGGATCATTGCGGGCTATTCCTTGGGTATTTGGATGGACACAATCTCGGCAGATTGTTCCCGGTTGGTTTGGTGTGGGCTCAGGACTTAAAGCTGCTCGTCTTGCTGGTTACGATGAAGTATTAACCAGAATGCTTAAAGACTGGCATTTCTTCCGAACATTTATCTCTAACGTTGAGATGACTGCTGCAAAAACAGATCTTGTCATGGCTCGTAAATACGTCACGCGTCTTGCAGATCCTTCACTTCATCATTTCTTAGATACGATCGAAGCAGAATTTGCTCTCACACAAGAAGAGATCAAGTTGCTGACAAAGAAGAATGAAATTTTGGGTGATCAGCCAATACTTGCCCGCACACTGACAATTCGCGATGCATATCTTGCGCCTTTACATCTTTTGCAGATCTCTCTACTTGAACAAGTGCGTGCTTCTGCAAATCCTGATCCGCTTCTTCGCCGCGCGCTACTTCTTACTATTAATGGTGTTGCAGCAGGCTTAAGAAATACTGGTTGATTTAAAAAAAGCAATTCGCTTTTGAACAAGGGCTGCTGATAAAAGTACAAGAGCGCCGCCAATAAGTTGTGTGATTTTAAAAGATTCACCTAGAAGCCAGATACCTAAAATAGTTGCAATAACTGGAGTTATGTATGTGACGGTGCTTGCAACAACACTGCCAGCAGCTCTAACCACCTTGTAATTCCAAATATAGGCAAAGCCAGTTCCTATAGCCCCAAGAATGAGCATTCCCCAGATCGATTTACTGTTCCACGCGCTATGAGTAATTCCAACAGTTAGCGCAATTGGCGCCAGCAGCACTACCGAACATGTTACTTGCGCAGCAGCGAGTGAAGGTCCTGGGTAATTTAAGTTTGCCACATGGCGCTTGGCATATGGCATTGAAATACCATATCCAATCGTTCCACACACCAGAGCGATAACTCCTTTCCAGTCATTGCTGCTTAAACCACTGAGTGCTCCCGTAATGAGCACAATCCCAATAAAGCCAATCACAACACCAATGCCCTGATTGATATTGATCTTCTGCTCTCTAAATCCAATACTCACAACAAGCACAGTCATGAGAGGTGTAGTTGCATTAAGTAAACCCGCCATCACACTACTGACATGTGTCTCTGCGTATGCAAAGAGAAAGCCAGGAGCGGCATTAAGAAAAAGTGCCACGACAGCCAAATGGCCCCAATGGGCAAGTTTGTTTGGAAGTGGCGTCTTGGTTACTAAACAATAAATAATAAGCGCCAGCGCGCCAATAAAGCCGCGCATGAAGGCAACGCCAACAGATGTGAGGGTTACTAATCCCCATTTAATAAAGAGAAAGGAAGCTCCCCATGTAATTCCAAGAATGGCAAAAGCTGGAAGCCATGAAGCACTAGCGGGCTTTGTGTTCACTTATTATTAAAATCTTGTTGGGCTGATTCTAAGCCTTTTTCAATAAGTGTTTCGACTACTTCCGCTCCCCTAGCAATCAAATCTTCCAGATCTTTCTTCTCAGTTGATGTGAAAGGTTTAAGAACAAAATCTGCAGGATCTCCTGGGCCAACTGGCCTGCCAATTCCTATTCTTACGCGGTAATAATCTGAACTAGAAAAATGTGTAGTGATGTCTTTGAGTCCGTTATGACCATTATCTCCACCACCAAGCTTCAGGCGAATTGTGTTAAATGGAATATCTAATTCGTCATGGATCACAATGAGATTATTTGGCGTAATTTTATAAAAATCGGCTAACGCTTTGCATGGCGCGCCAGATTCATTCATATAGAGCTGTGATTTTGCGAGTGTGACTGATTGACCAGCAACGCGAATATCTGCGATTTGAGTACGAGATTTATGTGTTGAAAATTTAGAATTAGCGGCCATATAGTCGATGACCATTTGCCCAATATTGTGACGAGTTTTGGCATATTGATCGCCGGGGTTTCCGAGTCCGAAAACTAACCAGCGATCAGCCATGAAAAAAGACTACTTCTTATCTGTTGATTCTTTCGCAGCATCGCCGTCAGCAGCAGCTGGTGCACCTTCAGCGCCTTCAACAGCGGCCACAACAGGTACTTCTTCAACAGCAGCAGAACGCTCAGACAAGTGAACAACGCCCATCTCTGGATCAGATATGAGGGTTACGCCATTAGGGAGAACAACATCCTTGGCATAACGACTTTGCCCAACAGCAAGTCCAGCAAGATCCAATGTAAGGAACTGTGGAATAGATGTTGCTTCAACTTCAACAGCAATTGTGTTGTTAACGTGCTCAAGAATTCCATCTTTATCAAACTCACCAGTTGTGTGAACTGGGATATCTACTGTTACGCGCTCACCACGGCGAACGATAACCAAATCAATATGCTCAAGAATTCCAGTCAATGCATTTTTAGTAATTGACTTAGGAAGTGTGAGCTCTGTCTTTCCTTCAAATACAACGTCAAGCAGAACGTTAGAAGACTTCAGCGCTGTTCCGAGTTCGCGCGCAGGAAGTGAAACGTGTTGTGGGTTTTCTCCATGCCCATAAATCACTGCAGGAACAAGACCAGCCTTACGATCACGACGTGATGCACCCTTACCAAAGTTGGTGCGCTTGGCGCCGTTGATTGTTATCTCGGCCATTTAATTTGCTCCTTCAGGTTCTCTACTCTTGATAAACGGACACATCACGTTCCAAGAGAGAACCCGTCGATTACGGATATTCCTATCCCTCGCCGGAACGAGTCGCTAGGTTAGCGAATCCGGGGGCACATTTACAAATCCGGAAGTTTAGGCTTTAGGAGTGACCATCAAAGAGGCTTGTGACCGAGCCATCTTCAAAGACTTCCCGAATGGCCCGGCCAAGTAGCGGAGCGATCGAGAGCACGGTCAGACGGTCAAATTTAGCTTCCTCAGGGATCGGCAGAGTATTTGTGACAATAACTTCACTTACCCGAGAGTTCTTTAAACGCTCTACTGCGGGACCAGAGAGAACTGCATGGGTTGCGGCAACTATTACTTCCTTTGCGCCATCTTCAAAGAGGGCATCTACTGCCTTAGTAATAGTTCCTGCTGTGTCAATCATGTCATCGATGACTACGCAAGTCATTCCCTTCACATCACCAACAACGCGTCCTGTTATAGATTCATTTGGGATGCGTGGGTCGCGTGTTTTGTGAATGAAAGCGATAGGAACTCCGCCCAACATATCTGACCAACGCTCAGCTACGCGCACGCGTCCTGAGTCAGGTGAGACGATTGTGAGTCTTGAGCGATCTACTTTGCTTCCCACGTAATTTGTTAGAAGTGGAAGGGCAAATAAGTGATCTACTGGGCCATCAAAAAAACCTTGAATTTGTGATGTGTGAAGATCCACAACCATCAAACGATCAGCACCAGCTGTCTTAAAAAGATCTGCCATAAGACGTGCTGAGATTGGCTCGCGTCCTCTGTGCTTCTTATCTTGACGGGCATATCCATAGAAAGGTGCAACAACTGTGATGCGTTTAGCAGATGCACGCTTAAGAGCATCAACCATGATGAGCTGCTCCATGATTTGCTTGTTAACAGGAGCAGCGTGGCTTTGAATGACAAAAGCATCTGAACCACGAACTGATTCTTCAAATCGAACAAATATTTCACCATTAGCAAAGTCATATGCTGATGTTGGTGTGATTGGAATGCCAAGTTCTGAAGCGACATCTTCGGCGAGTTCTGGATATCCGCGGCCTGTAAAAATCCTTAACCGCTTCTCAGAGCTCAGTCGAAGTTCGCTCACTGGCTATTCCTCCTTCGCAGACTTTACGTCTTGTGCTCCGGCCTTTTCCGCCGATGT
>CAIUHY010000111.1 GCA_903899145.1 uncultured Actinomycetes bacterium | reverse complement strand
CTACTTGCAGCGGTTCAAAATGATGAAGGAATCGAAATTATCGAGCACGCACTTGTCATCGATGCCCTTAAATCTAAATCAGGCGAAGTATGTGGCGTCACAGTTCACGTTATTGGTGAAGGTTCTAGAGATGGAGTTGGGCAAGCTCTTGCACGTGCTGTAGTAATTGCGACAGGTGGTTTGGGTCAGGTTTATTCTCAAACAACCAATCCTGCTGTCTCAACTGGCGATGGTGTTGCAATGGCTCTTCGGGCGGGTGCCGATGTTGCCGATGTTGAGTTTATTCAATTTCATCCAACCGTATTATGGAGAGATATGAGCTTGGGTGGGCAACAACCACTTATTAGTGAAGCAGTTCGAGGTGAGGGAGCAATACTTCTTAACCATAAAGGTGAACACTTTATGCAAGGCAAGCATGAGCAAGCTGACCTAGCTCCACGCGACATAGTTGCCAAGGAAATATTTACACAAATGAAAGAGGCAAATGTCCCTCATGTTTGGCTCGATGCAACAGCTATTAAAGACTTCAAGGAGCGCTTTCCAACTATCTATGCATCTTGCCTTGAAAATGGAATTGATCCCACAAAGCAGTTAATTCCAGTTGCACCTGCCTCCCATTATTCATCAGGTGGTGTTTTAGTTGACCTCAACGGAGAGAGCACAATTAGAGGACTTTATGTATGCGGTGAGAGTGCTTGTACTGGTGCTCATGGCGCCAACCGCCTTGCATCTAACTCACTCCTCGAAGGATTAGTTTTTGGTGCGCGCATCGCAGAACATATTGCAAAACACTTGCCAGAGTATCGTGACCCTGTCATAAATGATAAAGAGAAAAAAATTCTTCTAGATCCCGCAATCCGAATTCCCCTCCAACTCGCTATGAGCGAGGGAGCAGGTGTTATGCGTTCTGAGAAAAGTTTAAATGGCGCAATTCTAACTTTAGAAGAACTGAGTAATCGAAAGACAAAAGTTGCTGATATAAATTCATGGGAAGTTTCAAATCTTTATTTTCTAGCAACTGCGATTGTCAGATCAGCTCTCGCGCGTACAGAATCTCGTGGATCGCATTGGCGCAGTGATTTCCCAGTTATTGACATTAAATGGCAGTCTCGTATCGTGGAGCACTTAGATATTAACGGAGCATGGTCAACGACAACGGAAGCAGTTCAGTCATGAATGATGGATTGAAATTTCTCATAGAGAGAGCGATTGCTGAAGATCTAGCTGGTGGCATTGATATCACTAGCCATGCCACTATTCCTGAAGATCAACTTTCGGTAGCACAGTTTGTAAATAGACAAACAGGTGTCATTGCTGGAATTCCTGCTGCTGTAGAAGTTTTAAAGTATTTAGGAATTACTGATATTCAAACACCAGTTACATGTGCACATGAAACAGCATCTGGAACAGTAATTTTAGAAGCTCGAGGTAGTACGCGAGCATTACTGCTTGCAGAGCGCACTGCCCTTAACTTCCTGACCCATATGAGTGGTATTGCAACATTAACTAGGCGTTGGGTCGACGCGGTTTCTGGAACAAATTGCATTATTCGAGATACACGCAAGACAACCCCAGGCTGGCGTGAGTTGGAAAAAGAAGCTGTACGAATGGGGGGCGGGGAAAATCATCGGATGTCACTATCTGAATCTGTACTTATTAAAGATAACCATATTCTTGCTGCAGGGGGAGTGCTGGAAGCATTCAATGCAGTGAAATCACAATACCCAAACATGCTTATCGAAGTTGAAGTTGATACTTTGGATCAGTTGCGCTTGATGCTTAATCAAAATCCAGATCTTGTGTTGCTAGATAATATGAGTGTTGCACAATGTAAAGAGGCTGTTGCAATAACTCAAGGTAAAACCAAATTAGAAGCATCAGGTGGACTTTCACTTGATAATGCTTTGGCATATGCCCAAACTGGAGTCGATTACTTAGCTGTGGGAGCACTCACTCATTCAGCGCAGGCACTTGATATCGGTTTAGACCTAAGAATGGAGTTATAGATGTTATTGGCAATCGATGTGGGAAATACAAATACAGTCCTAGGACTTTTTAGTGAGGATAAGCTCATACGTTCCTGGCGCGTAAAAACCGATCCGCGTGATACGGCAGATGAGTTGTGGCTGCAGTATCGGTCATTGATTGAAGGACATGAAGTCGATGGTTTATCGGTCTGCTCAACAGTTCCTGCGGTATTGCGAGAAATCCGCCAGATGATTAAAACTCACTTTGAGCATATTCCTGTAATAATTGTTGAACCTGGAGTTAAGACTGGTGTCCCGCTACTTGTTGATAACCCTAAAGAAATCGGTGCTGATAGAATTGTAAATACTCTTGCTGCACATGCTTTGTTCGGATCACATGGTCCCTGCATTGTTGTTGATTTTGGTACTTCAACAAACCTCGATGTTGTTTCACCCAAAGGTGAATTTCTTGGTGGTGCGCTTGCTCCGGGAATTGAGATATCAGTAGAGGCACTTGCTGCCCGCGCTGCTCAATTACGTAAGGTTGAATTAGTTAAGCCGAAATCTGTTATTGGTAAGAACACTGTTGAAGCGCTCCAGTCGGGTACTATTTATGGCTTTGCTGGGCAAGTTGATGGGTTGGTTAATCGGATAATCGAGGAACTTGAAGTTCTCTATCCTGACGCAGGTCCAACAACAGTAATCGCCACAGGTGGGTTAGCTCCATTGGTCATAGGAATTGCTGAAACGATCGATGAACACGAACCAGATCTAACCTTGCTTGGCCTTGCGATGGTTTTTGATCGCAATAGGCAATAACGAGCACGATAGGGTTACCCAATTATGAGTGATCAGATTCCAGAAGATGACCTACCCGAGCAACTGCGAATTCGCCGTGAAAAGCGTTTGGCAATATTGGCTCGTGGTGATGAGGCATACCCTGTAGAAGTTGCTCGTACTGCAACTCTTAAAGAAATTCGTACAAAGCATGACAGTCTTGCTATTGATGTTGCCACCGGAATTATAGAAAGTTTATCTGGAAGAGTTATTTTTAAGCGTGACACTGGAAAGTTATGTTTTGCAACCCTACGCGAAGGTGATGGTACTGAACTTCAGGCAATGTTCTCACTCGATAAAATTGGAGAAGCTTCACTTGAATTATGGAAGAGTGATATTGATCTAGGCGATTTAGTGAGTGTGACAGGCGAAATCATCACGTCAAAGCGTGGAGAGTTATCAATTCTGGCTTCAACATGGCAACTTGCAGCAAAATCACTTCGACCACTCCCTGTTGATCACAAACCTCTATCGGAGGAAACACGTGTTCGCATGAGGTATGTAGATCTCATTGTTAGGCCTGAAGCAAGAAATAATGCCCGCTTGCGCCCTCAAGTAATGAAATCCCTGCGTGATTCTTTTACTAGCAGAGATTTCATTGAAGTTGAAACACCTATGCTCCAAGTGATGCATGGTGGAGCAACGGCACGCCCATTTAAAACGCACAGTAATGCATATGACATGGATCTATTTCTGCGTATTGCACCTGAGTTATTTTTGAAGCGCTGTGTTGTCGGTGGAATTGAGCGTGTTTTTGAAATTAATCGTAACTTCCGCAATGAAGGCGCTGACTCCAGCCACTCACCTGAGTTTGCAATGATTGAAAGCTATCAGGCATATGGTGACTGGGATTCAATTGCCAAACTTACTCAAGATTTGATTCAAGAAGCAGCCCAAGCAGTCTTTGGTTCTCACGTAGTTCGCCATCATGATGGCCGTGAGGTAAACCTGGGTGGCAAGTGGCGTGAAGCTAATCTATTTGATCTAATTTCCGATGGAGTTGGGCAGAGCGTTAACCCGCAAACATCACAAGCTGATTTGAAGAAAATTGCTGAAAAACTAGGCATGAAAGTTGATCCAAAGTGGGTAACGGGCAAGATTGCAGAAGAAATCTTTGAGTATGTTACTGAAGGTAAATTGAATGAACCAATCTTTGTTAGAGGTTATCCAGTAGACACATCCCCACTTGTTCGTGCTCATCGCACAATTCCTGGTCTGGTTGAAAAGTGGGATCTTTATGTTGAAGGCTTTGAATTGGCAACCGGATATTCAGAACTTATAGATCCTGTGATTCAACGTGAGCGTTTAATTGAGCAAGCAGCACTTGGTGTCAAGGGTGATGTAGAAGCAATGGGCCTTGATGAAGATTTCTTAAGAGCAATGGAATACGGAGTCCCGCCAATGGGAGGAATGGGAATGGGTGTTGACCGCTTGCTCATGGCTCTTACTGGTCTTGGTATTCGTGAAACTATTTTGTTCCCTCTTGTTAAGCCGGAGGAGTCATGACGGTTCAAATCCGTCCTGCAAAAACTTCAGACATTAAAGCGATCAGGAAGATTGTTGATGCAAATGTCAGTGGGGGGCGCTTGCTCTCAAAAGAAACAGTGACACTTTATGAAACTGTTCAAGAATTCACTGTTGCAGAGTTAGATGGCGAAATTGTTGGCTGCGGAGCGCTGCATGTGCTCTGGGAAGATTTGGCCGAAGTTCGAACTGTTGCAGTTGTGGATAAGATGCGCGGCAAAGGCGTTGGAAATGCAATCATTGAAAAAATTGTTACTAAGGCAAAAGAAATAGGTGTTGCCAGAATTTATTGCCTAACTTTTGAAACTGATTTTTTTGCACGCAATGGTTTTGAGGTCATTGAAGGAACTCCCGTTTCCCCCGATGTTTATCAGCAACTACTTCGTTCTTATGACGAAGGGGTTGCTGAATTCCTGGATTTGGAGCGGGTAAAGCCAAATACCCTGGGAAATACCCGAATGCTGCGAATACTTTAATTTTTCTCAGATTTGCCCGGTTTTTAAGCTAGATGCGGGCATAAATAGAACACATTAAGCGTTATGGGTAGGCTAGACCTAGAGAATAAAGCTAAAGAAAGAGGTGCCTGATGTTCGAGCGGTTTACTGATCGAGCTCGCCGAGTTGTTGTGCTGGCGCAAGAAGAGGCCCGCATGCTCAATCACAACTACATCGGCACTGAACACATTCTTCTTGGACTTATCCACGAAGGTGAGGGAGTGGCTGCAAAGGCACTTGAAGCTCTTGGTATCTCACTTGAAGCAGTGCGTTCTCAAGTTGAAGAAATTATTGGTCAAGGTCAACAAGCGCCATCTGGTCATATTCCATTTACACCACGCGCTAAAAAAGTTTTGGAACTCTCACTTCGCGAAGCACTTCAGCTTGGACATAATTACATTGGAACCGAACACATTCTCCTTGGTCTTATTCGTGAAGGAGAAGGCGTCGCCGCTCAAGTTCTTGTTAAGTTGGGCGCAGATCTTAATCGTGTCCGCCAGCAAGTTATTCAATTACTTTCTGGATATCAAGGAAAAGAAGCTGTTGCTTCCGGTGGTCCAGCAGAAGGAACGCCTTCAACATCACTTGTCCTTGATCAATTTGGTCGTAATCTGACGCAAGCTGCTCGTGAAGGAAAGCTTGATCCAGTTATCGGCCGTGAAAAAGAAATTGAACGTGTTATGCAAGTTCTTTCACGTCGCACAAAGAACAATCCAGTTCTTATTGGAGAACCTGGTGTTGGTAAAACTGCAATCGTCGAGGGATTGGCCCAAGCAATTGTTAAGGGAGATATTCCTGAAACACTTCGGGAAAAGCAGCTTTACTCCTTAGACCTCGGAGCACTTGTTGCCGGTAGCCGTTACCGAGGAGATTTTGAAGAGCGCCTGAAGAAAGTGCTTAAAGAGATCCGTACACGCGGAGATATTGTTCTATTTATTGATGAGATTCATACACTTGTTGGTGCAGGAGCAGCAGAAGGCGCTATCGATGCTGCCAGCATCTTGAAGCCAATGCTTGCCCGCGGTGAACTGCAGACAATTGGCGCAACTACTCTCGATGAATATCGCAAGCACCTTGAGAAGGATGCCGCTCTTGAGCGTCGATTCCAACCAATTCAGGTTGCTGAACCATCATTGCCACATACAATTGAAATTCTTAAGGGACTTCGTGATCGTTATGAGTCTCACCACAAGGTCTCAATTTCAGATGCAGCACTTGTTTCTGCTGCCACACTTGCAGATCGCTATGTTGCAGATCGCTTCTTGCCAGATAAAGCGATTGATCTCATCGATGAGGCTGGCTCACGTCTGCGCATCCGCCGCATGACTGCGCCACCTGAGCTTCGTGAATTTGATGACAAGATTGCTGCTGCTCGCAAAGAGAAGGAATCTGCCATTGATGGTCAGGATTTCGAAAAGGCAGCGGCACTTCGTGATAAAGAAAAGTCTCTTATTAACGAAAAAGCTGAACGCGAAAAGTCTTGGAAGGCTGGCGATCTAGATGTCGTTGCCGAAGTAGATGAAGAGCTCATTGCTGAAGTTCTTTCAAATTCAACTGGTATCCCAGTATTTAAGTTGACTGAAGAAGAGACAGCGCGCTTGCTTCGCATGGAAGATGAATTACACAAACGCGTTATTGGACAAAACCAAGCGATCAAGGCTTTGTCACAAGCAATTCGTCGCACGCGTGCGGGTCTTAAAGATCCAAAGCGTCCAGGCGGATCATTTATCTTTGCTGGCCCATCTGGTGTTGGAAAGACTGAACTTTCTCGCACGCTTGCAGCATTCTTATTTGGCGATCAAGATGCACTTATTCAACTTGATATGTCTGAGTACTCAGAGAAGCACACGGCCTCAAGGTTGTTTGGTGCACCTCCTGGATACGTTGGATATGACGAGGGTGGGCAACTAACCGAGAAGGTTCGTCGTAAGCCATTCTCTGTTGTCCTCTTTGATGAAATTGAAAAAGCGCACCCAGATATCTTTAACTCACTTCTCCAAGTGCTTGAAGATGGACGTTTAACCGATGCCCAAGGACGCGTGGTTGATTTTAAGAACACTGTGATCATCATGACCACAAACCTTGGGACACGCGATATCTCAAAGAGCCTAGGGCTTGGATTCCATAACGCAGATGATGCTCTTGGAAACTATGAGCGTATGAAGGCAAAGGTTGGAGATGAGCTCAAGAATCATTTCCGCCCTGAATTCCTTAACCGTATTGATGAAGTTGTTGTGTTCCATCAACT
>CAIUHY010000110.1 GCA_903899145.1 uncultured Actinomycetes bacterium | reverse complement strand
GGCGGGGTGATTACTTCTGCAGGAATTGTTCTTGCAGCAACATTTACCGTGCTTGGCATCTTACCGATTGTCTTCTTGGCAGAAATCGGTTTCTCTGTTGCATTTGGAGTATTGCTCGACACATTCATTGTTCGCTCAATACTTGTTCCGGCTTTAGTCCACAGTATCGGACCAAAGATCTGGTGGCCTTCAAAACTACAGAAGAGCTAAATCTCTGTAGGTAAAGGCAATCTGTTTGGAGCGATAATCCCTGTAATTTCACTCAAGATGCGATAAACAAATGGTTCTCCAACCCACAAGTGTTTAGCGCCATCAACGGAAATTAAGTTCAGGCGAGGAAAACTTTTAAATCTCTCCTTCGCCTGTTCTGGATTTAGGTACTCATCATGTTCGGGAATATATGCGTTCACGGGGCGCGAGTCTTTCTGCCAAAAATCTAAATCTTCCTGCTGCGTCCGTTGCAAGGGCGGACTAAGCAAAATTAATCCCACAATTCGCGCGTCTTTTGCATATCGAAGGGCGAGATCAGTTCCAAATGACCAACCTGTTATCCAAAGTTTTTCTACCTTAAGTGCATCAAAACAATAATTGATTGCAGCTTCAACATCTAGCTTTTCACCCTCACCACTATCAAAGACACCTTCTGAGGTTCCTGCTTCACTTGTTGTCCCACGAGTATTGAAACGAATAACTTCAATGCCGGCCATAAATGGAAGCCTGCTTGCAGCCTTCTTATAGATATGGCTATCCATCATTCCCCCGCCACTCGGGTTGGGGTGAAGGCAGAGCAAGGATGCGGTATGGCCCTCAAGTGGGCTGGCGACCTCCCCAACCAATTTGAGGGAATCGGCGGTAGTGATCGTGATCGCCCTACGATTGGCAGGAAGAATTGTGCTCGGCCTTATTAACTCTGACACAAAATAAGTTTAGTCTTACCCTATGACTCCTATAGACACATTGATCAGCTACTCACCTGCCACTGGAGAAGAAGTAGGCAGATACCCAGATAGCAGCGCAGAAGTTGTGCATGAGCTTGTCGCTAGGGCCCGCGCTGGATCCCTTGCTTGGCGAGCACTTGGCTTTAAGGGAAGAAAAGTAATTCTTAAAAAGTGGGCTGCTCTCATGGCATCTCGAATTGATGAACTTGCCCAGATTGTTATGGATGAGACAGGTAAACCAAAGAGTGATGCAACTCTTGAAGTCACACTTGCCATCGGCCATCTTGCATGGGCAGCAAATAACGCCCCTCGTTTTCTTCGCACGAGCAATCGTGCGCCAGGACTCATCATGGCTAATATGTCAGCGAAGGTTCAATATGTTCCCTTTGGTGTTATTGGAGTAATAGGACCTTGGAATTATCCCGTCTACACACCTATGGGATCAATTGCCTATTCTCTTGCTGCAGGCAACTCGGTTGTTTTCAAACCGAGTGAATTCACCCCTGGAGTTGGTTTCTGGCTAGGCGAAACTTTTAATGAAGTTGCTCGTGATGCGAATGTATTTTTTGTTGTGACAGGTGGGCCTGCAACTGGTGTTGCCCTCACGCAGAGCGCCATAGATAAAGTTGCTTTCACGGGATCAACTAGAACTGCAAAGAAAGTAGCAGCAAGTTGTGCTGAGCGCATGATTCCAGTTGTGCTTGAGTGCGGTGGATCAGATGCAGCAATTATCGATGTTGATGCTGATATTTCAGCAGCAACTGACGCAGTCCTATGGGGAGCAATGTCTAATTCTGGACAGACCTGTATTGGCACTGAGCGTGTTTATGTGATGGATAAAGTAGCAGATAAATTTATTGCTGAAATCAAAAGAGGCGCTGAAAAGATTAAGCCAGGCAAAGAATACGGCGCAATCACAATGCCTTCTCAACTCAAAGTGATCGATAGTCATATCCGTGATGCTGCAAGTAAAGGGGCAGAGTTTGTTGTTGGAAGTGTTGATTCAGTTCAAGCCCCTTATGTAAACCCAACAATCATGGTCAATGTCCCAGAAGACTCACTTGCTGTTGTGGAGGAAACATTTGGACCAACACTTGTGATCAACAGGGTCAGTGATGTGGATGAGGCAATCAGACTTTCCAACGGGGTTAAGTACGGCCTTGCTGCATCAGTCTGGTCAAAGAAAAATGCTGATTACATAACCTCTCAGTTGCAATGCGGAATGGTTTCGGTGAACTCAGTGATTGCATATGCCGGTATCGCGACACTTCCGTTTGGAGGAGTCAAAGAGAGTGGATATGGACGCATACATGGGCGAGAAGGGCTTCGAGAGTTTACCTATCTTCGCTCAGTAGCAAAGAAGCGATTTAGCATCCCTCTTGCGACAATGTCTTTTACACGCAAAGCTTCTACTGATGCGTTGATTAAAAAGCTTGCCGAACTTCGTAACCGCTAAATTAATTCTCTTAATATTTAGGGGCGTTGCGGGAACGTAAGGTCTTGGGTTTGCGTTGATCTTTCTTCTGCCAGCATGAGCTATGCCAATGTCTGCGATTATCAAGATCATCATCCACCCATGCAACGATATGTGGGGTTGCTGTTGGTATTAATTGATCACACCCTGGGCATCGATACGGTTTTGTAGAACTAGAGCCTGTAACTTTTCTAACCGTATATATACCTTCAAGATGTTCTTCAACAGTTTCAAAAGAGTGTGAGATATCACGATCAGGCTCTTTGGGACCTTTACCTTTAGGGTGGTTTCTACGTGGACTCACCCCTCTATTCTTTCCTATTCACAGCAAATTCGCTGCCTCATACTCAGATGAAATTAGCGCGTTGCCAGAGGAATACGGCAAGATACGAACATGAATCACGCAATTAAAGTACGCGGCTTAAAGAAGAGCTACGACGGAAAAATTGCAGTCAATGGAATTGATCTAGAAGTTCTAAAAGGTGAGATATTCGCAATTTTAGGCCCTAACGGAGCCGGTAAGACAACTACGGTTGAGATCTTAGAAGGTTACCGGGATCGAGATTCAGGCGATGTTGCAGTTCTTGAACTTGATCCGGAACATCTTGGAAGCCAGAGCAGTAGCTGGCGCAACAGAATCGGCATAGTTTTGCAGTCAACAAGTGATGCAGGTGATTTAAGTGTCTCTGAAACCATTCACCACTTCTCTCATTACTACACAAACCCCAAGAATCCAGATGATGTTATTACCTTGGTAGGCCTTGATGAGAAGCGCGATGACAGGGTGCATAACCTATCTGGAGGACAACGGCGCAGATTAGATGTTGCACTGGGGATTGTTGGTTCTCCCGAAATTCTCTTCCTCGATGAACCTACAACCGGCTTTGATCCAGAAGCGCGCCGGGCATTCTGGGGCCTGATTCGAACCTTGAAATCTGAAGGGACAACAATCCTTTTAACCACACATTATCTAGATGAAGCTGAAGAACTCGCTGACCGAGTTGCAGTTATAAATCATGGCAAGATTATTGAGATTGCAACGCCGGCAACGCTGGGAGGTCGCCACTTATCAAAGGCAACAATTACCTGGAAAGAAAATGAACGTATGCAAAGTAAAATCTCTGCGAACCCAACATTTGATATCCAAGAGTTATCTAAGACTTTCAATGGCGATATTCCAGAGCTTACAGTCACTCGTCCAACGCTAGAAGATATTTACATCACGATGATTGGAGCCAGCAAGTGAATATACTTCGCATTGGCGCTCTTCGTGGAGGCCTTGAAATAAAGCAATTCATGCGTAGGCGCGAATCAGTTGTATTTACACTCATGTTCCCTGTTCTGCTTCTCTTTATTTTTGGCTCAGTTTTCAAAAATACAATTGCTCCAGGAGTTACTTTTAGCCAATACTTTATTTCAGGAATGGTGGCCTCCGGTCTTGTAAACACAGGATTCCAGCAACTAGCCATCAACATTCCCATGGAACGAGATTTTGGGACTCTCAAACGCTTGCGGGGGACTCCAATGTCACCCATCTCTTTCTTTATCGGCAAGGCAATCCTGGTCTTCACCGCAATGCTCATTCAAGTATTCCTTCTTTTACTCTTTGGCATTCTCTTCTTTCATCTCCATATGCCACATAGTCCGGCGCTCTGGCTTCGCTTTGCATGGTTGGTCATCCTAGGAAGTGCATCATCAACAGTACTTGGCATCGCCTTTGCAACCGTTATTAAAAGTGGTCGCGGCGCAGCAGCAGTTGTCTCACCGATCGTAATCATCTTGCAGTTCTTAAGCGGAGTCTTCTTTGTCTTCTCAAGCTTGCCATCATGGATGCAAAAGTTCGCATCACTATTTCCACTTAAGTGGCTTACTCAAGGTATGCGGTCAGTCTTCTTGCCAGATAGCTTTGCTTCTCAAGAAGTTGCTCACTCCTGGGAAATTGGACGAACAGCGCTCATTCTTGTTGTGTGGCTAGTTCTAGGAACAATTTTGGCAGCTCGCTCATTTAAGTGGTCTGACCAATAATAAGTAAAGCATCTAAAGGGTTTGCGCTTCTAATTGCACTTAGTTTATTGAGCGCAACAGCGCCTGTTTCTTATTCGGTGACTGCAAAGCCAACACCTAAACCAACTGTGCGCGCAAAGGTAGCGGCAAAGCCGAGTGTTAAAACTGGCACAAAAGTAACTACCCCAAAGAAAAAAGTGGTCAAAAAGGTTTACAGGAAGTACAAACCTCGTAAGCGAGTGGTCATCACTCCTTCGCCCTCTCCGAATTGGCCACCAGTTGGATTCAGTCCTAGCCCAGATAAATTGTCTTATGCAAAAGTTCCAACTGGGGTAGAGCTTGTCGGAATTCTCTCAGCTCTTAAATCTCCTAGTGGCTCTGTAAAGCAATGCTCGCAAGACCCAAAAAATCCTACGATTTCTGCAAAGTCTTGTGGGGCAGTCTTAGCTGCCTCTGAAACAGGATGTTCTTGGTGGGAAGTTATTTCGCAAGTAAATGGTGTCGATCCAAACAATCCAAAGGGACAAATTATTCTTGGTAACTTACGAACACTTTCAGGAGGAACGACTGCGCGTTCCACAGCAGTAATTATTTTAGTGAGTAGTATTCCACTCACATTTGGCGTTCATTTTGATCATATAAATGTGCAGTGCTGGAATAAGCCGACAGCCGAACAAGTGCCAAGTAATACCTTTACCCCAGCAACAGCCTCACCAACACCTTCGCCAACGCCATCACAGAGTTAGCAGTATTTAGCGGTTTGCTCCAGGAACCCAAAGCGTATCCCCTGTTTTTTTATTAGCATGACGTGCAAGAACAAAGAGAAGATCAGAAAGTCGGTTTAAATACTTTGCTGTCAGTGGGTTTACTCCCCCACCAAATGAGTGAATTGCATGCCATGTCGAACGCTCTGCCCGGCGTGTAACCGTGCGTGCAACATGCAAGAGCGCAGCTCCAGCAGTTCCAGATGGCAAGACAAAAGAGCGTAACTCTTCTAAATCTTTGTTATAAAAATCAATCTGCTCTTCTAAAAAGGTGATCTGCGATTCAACAACACGCAGTGGTTCAATCTTAGGATTATCAATTACTGGTGTGCAGAGGTCAGCCCCTACATCAAAGAGGTCATTTTGAATACGGATAAGCACCTTGGTCACAGAAGGATCATCACTTGAAGCTAAAGCGAGAACAACGCCGATAGATGAATTGGCTTCATCAACGTCAGCATATGCTTCCAAACGAGGGTCATTTTTTGATGTGCGGCTCATATCTCCAAGAGAAGTAGTGCCGTCATCGCCAGTTTTTGTGTAAATACGAGTCAGATTAACCATGGGATGAGCCTATTAGAGCAAGTACGATGTGACCACTCAAGTTTTGATTGGAGGTGAGTTGTGCCCGAAAGTTCACCAAGTTTTCGCATCCTTGGCCCAGCTCGCCTATCTGGTGAGGTCAAAGTAACAGGGGCAAAGAATTCGGCGCTCAAGCTGATGGCAGCATCACTGCTTGCACCCGGTACTCATACTCTTCGTAACGTCCCAGATATCGCCGATGTTCATATCATGTCTGAGCTCTTAGTGCGCCTTGGCTGCACAGTTTCACTAAACAATGATGTGCTCACTATTGATGTTCCAGCAACACCAGGTCATAAGGCTGAATATGACTTAGTACGTAAAATGCGCGCTTCCATTAACGTGCTTGGACCAATCCTTACTCG
Organism: uncultured Actinomycetes bacterium; assembly: GCA_903899145.1. Classification (GTDB taxonomy): domain Bacteria; phylum Actinomycetota; class Actinomycetes; order Nanopelagicales; family Nanopelagicaceae; genus PALSA-747. The sequence continues at coordinate 1,842 of CAIUHY010000110.1, read as the reverse complement.
GGTTGGAATTGCCGAGATTTCTCTTCCAGGCGGAGATGCCATTGGATCTAGAGGACTTGATTTCCACATAAGTGGTTTGGAGGCGCTCGGCGCAACTATCACATTTGAACACGGTTTCATTATTGCAAAGGTAGATGGGAGATTAAAAGGGGCAACTATCGACTTGGTTTTCCCGAGTGTTGGAACAACTGAAAATTTAATGACAGCTGCTGTTTTAGCAAAGGGAACAACAACAATCAATAACGTTGCTCGTGAACCTGATATCAGTGATTTAGGTGAGTACTTGATTTCCATGGGAGCAAAAATCCAAGGACTTGGAACCCAAACTCTTGTTATTGAAGGTGTGGATTCATTAAAGGCAGCAGAACATTCAACGCTGCCAGATCGCATTGTCTCGGGCACATGGGCATTTGCTGCAGTGATGACAGGTGGGGATATAACCATTCAGGGCGGAAGGGCTGATCACCTTGAATTACCCTTAGATAAGTTAGTTGCAAGTGGCGCTGTCATCACATCGACACCTGATGGAATTCGTGTCAAAATGGATAAAAGGCCAATTGCAATTGATGTTGCAACACTTCCCTATCCTGGATTTCCCACTGACCTGCAGCCGATGGCGATCGCCTTAAATGCAATTGCCGATGGAAGCGCCATAGTCACTGAGAATGTATTTGAAGCCAGATTTATGTTTGTGAATGAGCTCAAGCGTTTAGGCGCACGTATTACCGTCGATGGCCATCACGCCGCTATTGCTGGAATTAAGCAACTCTCAGGGGCGCCGGTTGTAGCAACTGATATCCGTGCTGGGGCTGGTTTAGTACTTGCGGCCCTTGTGAGTGAAGGCATCACAATTGTTGAAGATGGCTTTCACATTGACCGTGGCTATCCAAATTTTGCAGAGGATCTACGCTCACTAGGCGCAGATGTGACACGTATTTAAGCTTGGGTCTGCTCACCCAGAATTGAAACTCGGTTGTTATTGACTGAAATAAATCCACCAGCCATATCAAAATTAGAAGTTGTTCCATCCGTGCCTTTCACGGTGACAACTCCTGGAACAAGAACGCCAAGCAAAGAAATATGCTCAGGCAAAATACCAATATCGCCCTCAAGTGTTCTGGCTGAGACCATTGTGGCCTCACCTGAGAAGACACGCTTTTCAGGTGAGACTACTTCAACGGTGAGTACTGCCATCTTTATGCCTTAGCCAATTCAGCAGCCCTGCGCTCTACATCAGCTAGGCCACCACACATAAAGAATGCTTGCTCTGGAACATGGTCATACTTTCCATCAGCAAGTGCTTCAAATGCCTCAATTGTTTCAGATAGCGGTACGAATGATCCATCAAGACCTGTGAAGACCTTCGCAACGAAAGTATTTTGAGATAAGAAACGCTGAATACGGCGGGCACGGCCAACCAAGATTCGATCTTCTTCAGAGAGTTCATCAATACCCAAAATTGCGATGATGTCTTGGAGATCCTTATAGCGCTGCAAGATCTGCTTCACACGGTTTGCAACACGGAAGTGGTGCTCGCCAATATAGCGAGGATCCAAAATACGTGAAGTTGAGTCAAGTGGATCCACAGCAGGATAAATACCAAGTTCTGAAATTGGACGAGACAATACTGTCGTTGCATCCAAGTGGGCGAATGTGGTGTGAGGAGCTGGGTCGGTAATGTCATCGGCAGGAACATAAATAGCCTGCATTGATGTAATCGAGTGACCACGTGTTGATGTGATGCGCTCCTGTAGTTGTCCCATTTCGTCAGCAAGTGTTGGCTGGTATCCCACAGCTGATGGCATACGGCCAAGCAGTGTTGATACTTCAGAACCTGCTTGT
>CAIUHY010000109.1 GCA_903899145.1 uncultured Actinomycetes bacterium | reverse complement strand
TTGTGATTGCAAGTAAGGACCGTTAGGGCCTCCTACCTCTGGACCCTCATCCCATGTGAGACCAAGCCACTTGAGAGTATCGATCGCCGCTTGAATATATTCATCTGTCACGCGCTCACGATCTGTATCTTCAATGCGAAAAATAAATTTTCCCCCGGTATGACGGGCATAAGCCCAATCAAAGAGCGCTGTACGGATATTGCCTACATGTAGATCTCCTGTTGGAGATGGAGCAAAGCGAACTCTGACTTCTTTCTTATCCACGGCTACTAGCTCTATTCACAAGTGTTCCAATACCTTCAATAGTAATTGCTACTTCACCCTTTTCAGGGATCGGGCCGATTCCAGCGGGTGTTCCAGTCAAAATAACATCACCAGGAAGAAGGGTCATCACTTGGGTAACAAAGGCAATAATCTCTGGAATCTTAAAGATCAAAGATGAGAGCGGCTCAGATTGCTTTACCTCACCATTTACTTTTGTTGTGAGTAATTGTTTTCCAGGAACAAAATCAGTTTCAATCCAAGGTCCAAGTGGGCAGAAAGTGTCAAAGCCCTTTGCTCTTGTCCATTGACCATCTTTTGTCTGCAAATTACGAGCAGTGACATCATTGGCAATGGTGTAACCAAAAATGACATCGTTATAGCGCTCAACAGGAACATCTTTACAGATACGCCCAATAACAATCGCAAGCTCACCTTCAAAATCAATGCGATCGGCAATACGGGGCCATTGGATTGTCTCCTCTGGGCCAATGACTGCCGTGTTGGGTTTAAGAAAAATAATAGGTTCATCTGGGACCGCTGAATTCATCTCGGCAGCATGATCGGCATAGTTCTTGCCAATCGCAACTACTTTGCTTCGTGGCAGAACTGGAGCAAGGACTTTTACATCAGCCAAATTGATTTTTGTCTCTGTAGGAACGATTCCTGTGTAGAGAGGGTCACCTTTAAGGACCAAGAGTTCATCTTTGTCGTTGAGTACGCCGTAGTGAGGATCGGTACCGATCCCACTTTTTTCACTCGGCGTAAACCGCACAATGCGCATGAGCCAATGCTATCGGTTTATTGCGCGCTACTTTCATCAGCGATTTGCGCGATACGTGTAGCGAGAACTGCGCCAATTCGATGGCGACGGCCCACAGGCCTTTCAGCGGTAAGGCGCCAGCCTGCAACATCAATAGTGCTTCCAGGGATCGGTACTCGCCCTAACTCTTTAGCAAGCAATCCCCCGACGCTATCAACATCTTTTTTTACATCTTCTTCTAGCTTGATCTTAAAAGCATCTTCGAAGTCTTCAACATTTAGCCTTGCTGAGATTCTTGCACTTGCCTCATCAATCCATTCAATCTCTGCCATCTCTTGGTCATATTCATCTGCAATTTCGCCAACGATCTCTTCAATAATATCTTCGATAGTAATAAGTCCTGCTGTGCCGCCATACTCATCAACAACAATGGCCATATGGATGCGATTGCGCTGCATCTCTTTAAGAAGCTCTGATGCAGGCTTATTTTCTGGGACAAATGTTGCCGCCCTTATATGTTCTCCTACAGTTTCAGATTGCTCTGCTTCATGGTGTTCATGCACGCGCCTTGCTAAATCTTTCACATATGCAATACCAACGATGCTATCTAGGTTCTCATCGATCACAGGAATACGTGTGAATCCAGAGCGCAAGGTGAGAGAGAGT
>CAIUHY010000108.1 GCA_903899145.1 uncultured Actinomycetes bacterium | reverse complement strand
GGTGAGGGCTTAATAAGTAAATAGTCCCTGATAGCTCAATTGGCAGAGCAGCCGGCTGTTAACCGGCAGGTTCTTGGTTCGAGTCCAAGTCAGGGAGCCACTCATTCTGAGAGTTTGGCTCCCATGTTTTTAAGGTTGATCGGATAAGGTGCACTTTCTATGAACAAAATACTTGCTACTTGGAAATCGCAATCACTTGGTACGCGCATTCTTCGCTTCTGGCTTGGAGCTACATGGCTCTATGGCGGTTGGCAGAAGGCAACGGATCCAACATTTCTAGATAAAGCATCGGCTAATTACATTGGTCAGCAACTCTCTGGTTATGCAAAGTCATCTCCTGTTGGTTTTGTTCTTAAACACTTTGTCGAGCATGCAACACAAATTGGTGTGCTCACAATGCTCATTGAATTTGCGATCGGTATCGCTGTTCTTACAGGTGCGTTTCTAGATCTTGCCATCTTGGGCGGGGCAGCTGTTTCATTTGGTCTCTGGCTCTCAGTTTCTTGGCATGCATACCCATACTTCTATGGAAGCGATAGCGCCTACTTTGCAATGTGGGTTGGCTTGTACTTCCTTGTCCGCAAGGAGCGCACACGTAAGGTTTCATTTATTCCAAATCTGACCGATCGACGTGAATTTGTAAAGATTCTTGGTGTGGGAGCAACAGCAGTCATTGCTGCAATCGCAGGAAGCGGACTTCAAAAGAAGCTTCCAAAAGCTGCTGTTGGCAAAGAGATTGTGAAGCTTGCCGATTTCCCTGTCGGTTCAGTGAAGCAATTCACCGCCCCTGATGGAAATCCTGCATTCTTGTTCCGTACAACTGTTGGAGTATTTGCTTACTCTGCTGTCTGCACCCACCAAGGTTGCGTCCTGTTTTATAGTCCACAGGACCACTCACTCAATTGTCCATGTCACGGCGGAAAGTTTGATCCAGCAAACGGCGGCAAAGTAGTCGCAGGTCCTCCACAAACACCTGTTGGCTCATATAAAGTTGCAATTCAAGGTGCCAGCATTGTCACTGCGTAACCTGCCGTTAACATCTAACGTATAAGGTTTTACCCATGGGAATCTTCAAACTTCAGATCGCACTTCCAGATCGTCCAGGCTCACTCGGCGCAGTTGCTTCTGCAATTGGTTTTGCTGGGGGAGATATCCGCTCTCTTGTCACAGTCAAGACTGAGAATGGAAAAGGAATTGATGATGTAACTGTTGCAATTCCAGGCACAGATCCAACAGATCTTCTTCAGGTGCTCAGTGATATTGGCGGAGTTGAAGTACGCTCAATTGAACCCGCTGTTTAATATTTAAAACTGCTCGGTACATCAAGGAGCAATCTTTCAATAAAACGTGCAACGGAGTCGATATATCGAGCTCCGCCTGTTACAAGAATCTTGCTCAGAATAAGAGCCTAGTAGCGAACTTGTCCTATGCAGGTATCTACGGGAGTTGGCTTAGGTCTTGGTGTGGGAGAAGGTGCAGGAGAAGGTGTTGGTGCAATACCTTGCGTAACAACAAAGGTAACGGGTATCTGAACCGGCGCTTCTGTGCCACTTTGATCGGTGAAATCAATAGTTCCTAAATATGTTCCTGCAGTAAGACCAGTAATAGATAAATTCCAACGACCAGATGATGTCCTTACAGGATCTTGCTTGCCAGGGATCATTCCAGAAGAGGCTGGCGTAAAGACAACGGTTCCTGTCACGACAGGAGAGTTATCAGGCCTAAAGACATCTACGCTAAAAGTTACTGGATCATTAGTTGTTGCAGCCACCTGACTGACAACATTCATTGTGGTTGGCTCGTTTATAGGCAACATATCTGTGACCTCAGGGGTCCATACCCCTTTGAGAAGTTTTACAAAAGCACTCGATGATCCATTAAAGACATTGAGATCAACGCGATTACTTGGCACGCCATATTTGCTAGCGATTCCGCACGATGAGTACTGCCAGATCTGCCAGTTAGCTGTGCAATCAGCATTTGCCCACGAATGAGCGTAACAACCGACCTTCTTGGAGTTTGGTTGGTTTGTCGGCACAGCAGGGCTCAAACTGTAATGGGCGAGCCAGAGTGGATACTGACGCAGAGCGGTGGAGCGCACAAGATTGTTTTCTAGGAAATTTGCATAGGAATATAAGAAAGGCTTGCGATGAGTCTTGTTATAAACAGTATCAAGCCAGGTCTGGGTCCAGATGCTAATGAGATTCTTACTCGTATATTTGGCGCAGCTTCCATATTGATTAACTCTCACGCAATTGTTTTCCATATCTAAGGCAACTGGCATATCGCGCTTGCCATATCCACCGAGTGAGGCAATGCGCCAGATCATCTTCTGGGCTTGAGCCTGTGCATCTTGAACGACAATGTTTTGATCTGTGGTATCAGGAAGTGTGGCGTAGTAATAGAAAGATGTATAGAGCTTTGCAGCTTGCGCTGCTTTGCGATCGGGTAAG
>CAIUHY010000107.1 GCA_903899145.1 uncultured Actinomycetes bacterium | reverse complement strand
ATTTTTACTCTTGAACCAATACAAAATCGTATTCAAGCAATAGTGTTCCATCACTTTGAGGAAGAAACTTCTTAATCAAAGAGCCCTTAACACCAAAAACAGTATCGCTATCTAGATACTTACTGTCTTCATCAAAGATATGAGTTGTCACTGAGCGGTAACCAGGTGCACTCACAATTGCATGGATATGAGCCGCTCTCCATGGGTGGCGATTAACTAAGCGAAGCATCTTTCCCACTGGTCCATCATCTGGGATTGGATATGGAACGGGACGAATTGTTTGGAATGCATAACCGCCATCATCGCGAGAATGAAATATTCCGCGCAAGTTTCCACTCACTTCTGTTGATTCTTGAATGTCATAGAGACCATTGGCATCTGTCTGCCAAACATCTAGGAGGGCGCCTGCAATTGGCTTTCCATTCACATCTACTACGCGTCCGCGAACAAGAGCAGGTTCACCGATATCAAGTGTACGTTGGATAATTGAGTCGCCATATTTAAGTACTGGTGAATTTTGAACGTGGAATGGTCCAAGAATTGTTGGTTCAGTCGCACGCTCATCACCCTTTGCATGATTGATCAAATCAACAAGGCTTGATAACCCAAGGGTGTCAGAGAGCAAAATGAACTCCTGGCGCACATCTGAACACATTTTTCCAGTTGCTGTGAGAAATTCGATCGCAAACATCCACTCTTCATCACTCAAGCGAACTTCTTTGGCAAAAGAGTGAATATGTTTAACTAAAGATTGCATGATCTCTTTAAGCCGCGGATCTGTTGTTCTATTAAAGCTAGCAATAACTTCCGCCGTTAACTCGTTTTCAGTTGTAGCCATTAGCGCGCTCCATCTTTAGTGGGTGATATAACACGATATTTTGTTGGAAAAAGGGAGATGCGATCTCGAGAGATTAAGTGCCATAAACCCTTTGGCGCAGTGAGGACTGTGGCAATGGCAATCACGCCCAGCACGATGAGATACCAAGCCCCATAGTCGCGCAAACGATCTTGCAAGAAGTAATAGAGAATTGCTCCAAGGATTGGGCCTTCGATAGTTCCAAGACCCCCAATAACAACCATAAAAATCATTATTGCGCTGTAATTCACACTAAAGATGTCATCAGGCTGAACACGAAGATTACTCATCGCAATGAGTGATCCTGCAAACCCAAATCCAATGGCAACGATGACAAAAACAATTCTTCGATAGCGCATCACTTTTACACCCAGTACTCCTGCGGCAATATTGTCATCACGCATTGCTGTCAGGCCAAGTCCCAAGCGAGAGCGCATAAGCAATATTGTTGAGAGCAGTACAACAAATATCGTTACAACCGCGCTCCAGTAGATTGCAGCAATACGCGTCTGCCTTCCCATTCCTGAAAATGCCGCTAATGAAATTCCTGAGCCGCCACCAAGTGTTCCGATTTGAACTGTGAAGAGCTTGATGATTTCAGCAACTACCCATGTTCCAATAGCGAAGTAACCACCAGCGAGTCGGAATACCAAAAATGAAAGTGGGATCGCACATAGTCCGCAAAATAT
>CAIUHY010000106.1 GCA_903899145.1 uncultured Actinomycetes bacterium | reverse complement strand
GCTAACCCAACTGCCGTTGTTAACCCTGCAGGGCCTGAACCAACAACGAGTACATCTGTTTCGATTATTTCCATTGCTTGTGCCATTTCTATCTCCTCGTATCTATAACAGGTGCATCTGTGGATTCAATTACTTCCTCAAGCGTTACATCTGGTGCTAACTCGCGCAAGATAAATCCTTCTGGGGATGTATCAAAAACACATAAATCGGTGATTACTCTGTGAACAACTTGGGTTCCTGTGAGAGGCAAGGTGCACTCTGTAAGGAGCTTTGATTTTCCATTCTTTGAGCGGTGTTCCATAAGGACAATGACGCGCTTTGCTCCATGCACTAGATCCATCGCCCCTCCCATTCCCTTCACAAGTTTGCCGGGAATAATCCAGTTGGCTAGATCGCCATTACAAGAAACTTCCATAGCGCCAAGTATCGCTAGATCAACCTTGCCACCACGAATCATGGAAAACGAAAGAGCTGAGTCAAAAAATGATGCCCCTGGCAGAGTTGTTACTACTTCTTTGCCTGCATTGATGAGATCAGCATCAACTTCATCTGGGTATGGATATGGCCCAACACCAAGCAGCCCGTTTTCAGAGTGCAAAATGACGGAGACTGAAGGATCTACAAAGTTTGGAATAAGTGTGGGTAAGCCAATTCCAAGATTGACATACTCACCGTTGCGTAGTTCTTGAGCCGCGCGCATTGCAAGACCATCACGTGTGAGCGCCATTATGCACGCTGCCTAACTGTCATCTGCTCAATACCTTTAATAGATGCTTGTTCTTTTGTCAGTTGTATAACTCTTTGGACATAGATTCCTGGCAAATGAATTGCCTCTGGATCAAGATCTCCCGGCTCGACAATCTGTTCTGCTTCAACAATAGTTACGCGCCCTGCCATCGCTGCATTGGGGTTAAAGTTACGAGCAGCTTTTCTAAAGACACAGTTTCCTTGGATATCGGCTTTATAGGCACGCACTAATGCAAAGTCAGTAGTAATGGTCTCTTCCATGATGTATTTCTTGCCAGCAAATTCGCGGGCTTCACGAGGCTTACTGAATTTTTCAACCCCACCTTTGCCATCAAATTTAATGGGTAGTTCACCTGTTTCAACCCACGTTCCAACACCAGCAGGCGTGAAGAAAGCAGGAATACCGGCGCCTCCTGAACGCATCTTCTCTGCAAGGGTTCCTTGCGGTGTTAATTCAAGTTCAATCAAACCTTCAAGATATTGACGTTCAAATTCCTTATTTGTTCCTATATAGGAAGCTTTGACCTTAGAAATTCTTCCTGCTTCTAAAAGAATCCCCAGTCCCCCACCATCAACACCACAGTTATTTGAAACTATAGATAAATCTTTCACCCCTCTATCAAAGACTGCTTGAATCAAAACATTTGGTACACCAACCAACCCAAAGCCACCAACGGCAAGAGATGCACCATTGCCGATATCGGCAACGGCTTCTTTGACTGAGGCAACAACTTTATTGATCATATTTTTACTCTTGAACCAATACAAAATCGTATTCAAGCAATAGTGTTCCATCACTTTGAGGAAGAAACTTCTTAATCAAAGAGCCCTTAACACCAAAAACAGTATCGCTATCTAGATACTT
>CAIUHY010000105.1 GCA_903899145.1 uncultured Actinomycetes bacterium | reverse complement strand
CCACAAGGCTTGATAAGCCAAGGGTGTCTGAGAGCAAAATAAACTCTTGGCGCACATCTGAACACATTTTTCCTGTTGCTGTGAGAAACTCTATGGCAAACATCCACTCTTCATCCGTCAAGCGAACTTCTTTGGCGAAGGAGTGCACATGTTTAACTAATGACTGCATGATCTCTTTAAGCCTTGGGTCTGAGGTCTTATTAAAGCTTGCAATTACCTCTGTTGTTAATTCATTTTCAGTTGTAGCCATTAGCGCGCTCCATCTTTAGTGGGTGATATAACACGATATTTTGTTGGGAAAAGGGAGATGCGATCGCGGGTAATTAAAGGCCATAGTCCTTTGGGCGCAGTCAAAACTGTGACGATGGCGATAATGCCAAGGACAATGAGATACCAAGCACCATAGTCACGAAGACGATCTTGTAAGAAGTAATAAAGGATTGCTCCAAGTATTGGGCCTTCAATAGTGCCAAGTCCCCCAATCACAACCATGAAAATCATGATGGCGCTGTAATTCACACTAAAGATGTCATCAGGTTGAACTCGAAGGTTGCTCATCGCGATCAGTGAGCCTGCAAAACCGAATCCCATAGCAACGACTACAAAGACGATTCGCCTATAGCGCATGACTTTTACACCCAGCACTCCTGCTGCAACGTTGTCATCTCGCATTGCTGTAAGGCCAAGACCTAGTCGAGAGCGCATGAGTAATATCGTTGAGAGAAGCACGACAACTATCGTCACCACAGCGCTCCAATAGACCGCTGCAATACGAGTTTCTCGGCCCATTCCAGAAAAAGCTGCCAATGAAATACCTGAGCCACCACCAAGTGCGCTTATTTGCACCGTGAAGAGCTTGATGATTTCAGCAACTACCCAGGTACCAATAGCAAAATAACCACCAGCAAGACGAAATACTAAAAAGGAGAGGGGTATTGCGCAGAGTCCACAAAAAATGCCTGCAAAGAGTGTGGCAACAAATGGGTTCAAATTTAAAATATCAGCAAAATAGACAAGTGCATAGGCGCCAATTCCGATAAACGCTTGCTGTCCGATTGAAACTAAACCACCAAAGCCTGCAAGTAAATTCCACATTGTCGCAAGCAAAATCAGAATAAAGGCCTGAACAAACTTCACTTGGTACATCACGCCTAGATACTTAGGAAGTGTGGCAAGCACCAGAACGATGAGAACAAAAAAGATTGGAAGCGCGCGGGTGAAACCAGCGCCGCGAACTATGCGTTCTTTAATCATTTCTGCGCCCCCATCTGCTTAGGGAGCAGTCCTTGTGGTCTAAGAACTAAGACAGCGATGAAGACAATGTGGCCAGCTAAAATTCCATAGGCCGGCTGAATTTGTGAACCGATACCTTGAGCAATACCTAGTACAACTCCGCCCAAGAGTGTTCCCCACAAAGAACCAAGCCCTCCAATGATGACCGCTTCAAATGCAAAGACCAGTGCGATAGGTCCAAAGCTTGGAGCAAATTGCGTTCTCATTCCAAAGAGAACTCCCCCGATACCGGCAGAGAAAAGACCAATTGCTGTTGCAATACCGTAAATATGTCGGTTATTAATCCCGACAAGATCTGCTGCCATTGGATCATCGCTGGTTGCCCGTAGCGCTCTTCCAAGCTGAGAGTGGTTGAGGAAATAATGCAGACAAACAGTCACGATGACACCGGCCAAGAAGGTAACTAGAGGCAATAAGCCAATCTGCAAATCTTTAGATATTTTAATGCTCTCTGATGAGAATCTACCGGTCAAAATACTTTTATTATTCGCTGTATAGACTTGAAGTAAGACGTTTTGAATGATGATCGAAAATGCAAATGTAATAAGTAGTGGGGAGAGAACGCCCATGGCAAGTGACTTATTGAGTAGCGTGCGTTGCAGGAAGTAACCAAGGAGAGCCATAACAGGCAGCACAAGGACAATTCCGCCGATTAAATTGGTATGCATTGCTACAGAGATAACTGCATATGCAGCAAGTATAGAGAAATCACCATGAGCCAAGTTAACAATTCTCATGACGCCAAAAATAAGTGATAGTCCTGAAGCAAGAAGAGCATAAAGACCGCCAGTTAGAAGGCCTTGAACGATTGCGTTAGTCCAAACCATTGCTCGCCCCCACTCCAAAATAAGCATCTTTGATGGAAGGGATAGTCAAAGATGAGGAGCTGCCTTCCATGACAACCTTGCCTTCAAGTAATACTGAGGTGGTTGATGAAGCACGCAGAGCCTGATGAACATCTTGTTCAACAAGTAAAACTGCAGTTCCTTGTTTAGTGATCTCTGACAAAGATGCATAAACCTGGGCAACGACAACGGGCGCTAAACCAAGTGAGGCTTCATCAATAAGGAGTAGATCAGGGTTGGCCATAAGAGCGCGGCCAATTGCAAGCATCTGCAACTCACCACCCGAACAGTAAAAGCCAATTCGATTCCAGCGATCTGCAAGAAGTGGGTAGAGCTCTTTGAGAGTCTTGAGGTTCCAATGACCAGCCCGCTTTGTAAATGCTCCGACTTTCAAATTCTCTTCAACGGTGAGAGATGAAAATATTCTGCGCCCCTCTGGAACAAGTGAAATTCCTGATTTAACTCTTTCGTGTGCTGATTGATTATTAATTTTTTTATTCTGATAGGTGACTTCTCCAGAAGAAGCAGGAAGATTTCCAGCAATAACCTTAAGAAGCGTTGATTTACCTGCTCCGTTCGCGCCAATAACAGAGTGCACTTGCCCGGGATCAATGGAAAGACTGATGCCAAAGAGAGCTTGAAGGTCCCCGTAGTGCGCCTCGATGTTGCTAACGCTTAATATGCTCATCTGGCTTGTCCTTCAGAGAAATCATTACCTAAATAAAGCTCGACCACTTTGGCGTTATTGAGTACTGATTGTGAATCTCCCACTGCAATTACTTGTCCCCCGGCTATACACATAAGACGCGAAACGACAGAGACAAGTGCGTGGACGATATGTTCAATCCAAATAATTGTTACACCAGAGGCGTTAAGACCCCGAATAACGTCAAGCAAGATTGGTAGCTCAGCATCCGTTAAGCCGCCAGCGATCTCATCTAAAAGTAAAATCTTTGGCTCACATGCAAGTGCTCGCGCTAATTCCAAACGCTTACGATCAAGTAGGCGAAGTTTGCCTGCAGGCGTGTTTACATGAGCAAGCAAACCTGCCCGTGAAATCGATTCAATAACTAATTCATGGGTGGCAGAGCGGTTTCGATCTGCTCGTGTAAATGTGCTTCCAACTAATACATTTTCAAAGACGCTCATATCGGCAAAGGGGCGAGGGATCTGAAAAGTTCGAGCGATTCCAAGGCGCGCTCGGTCAGCCGGATCTAGTGAATTAAGTTTGTCTTCTCCAAAGAAGATCTCTCCACTATCAATAGTTTCTGTGCCATTGATGAGATTAAGAAGTGTAGATTTTCCAGCACCATTTGGGCCAACAATCCCAAATGCCTCACCTTTGTTAACTTCAAAAGAAATGCCGTCGGCAACGACAACTCGACCACACCTTTTGTTGAGGTCTGATACTTTTAAAAGCTGCGCGCTCACAATTACCTTTCTTGATGACTAATAAAATTAGTGAGTCCAGGCGGCTTATTAGGCCGCCTGGCTCGGATTACCTATT